>JADFPD010000048.1 GCA_022562475.1 Chloroflexota bacterium
GGAGATCGTCAAAGCGTTCATCATCAACAAATTCCGGGGCGACCCGAGCCTGCTCACCGACGGCATCACCTGGCTGGAGGAGCGCACCGGCATCCCCGTGGCTGGGCTGATCCATTACTATCGAGACATACACATACCTGAAGAGGACTCAGTGGCCCTGGAAGATGCCGTGGAGGCCGCGCCCCAGTCGGTATTGGACGTGGCGGTGCTCCAACTGCCGCATATCTCCAACTTCGACGACTTCGATCCCCTGGCGCGCCACCCAGGCGTAAACCTGCGGTACGTGGACTCGCCCACCCAGTTGGGCCGTCCCGACCTGGTGATCATCCCCGGCACCAAGACCACCATCCCCGACCTGGCCTGGATGAACGAACGGGGATTGAGCCAGGCCGTCAAAGACCTGCACGGCGGCGGCGCGGCGGTGCTGGGGATCTGCGGGGGCTATCAGATGCTGGGGACCAAGGTCAGCGACCCCGAACACATCGAATCATCCATCACGGACCTGGACGGCCTGGGGCTACTTGATCTCACTACCACATTCGAGGGGAGCAAAGAGACTCACCGCATCAGCGGCCGGGTCGTCGCAGACACCGGCCTGTTGGCAGGCGCGTCAGGAATGCCGGTAAAAGGATACGAGATACACATGGGGAGGACCGTGGGCGAGGGATATTCTCCTCCATTCCGCATTGAGGACCGCGCCGACGCCCCGGTGACTGCGGAAGGCGAACTTGAAGGGGCCCTGGACGCTTCCGGCAGTGTGATGGGCACCTATATCCACGGACTGTTCCACAACGGGGAGTTGCGGGGCGCCATGCTCCGGGAGTTGGCCCGGCGCAAAGGTGTGTCGCTGCCCGATGTGACGACTGAGTTGGACATTGACCGGGAATACGACAAACTGGCGGACTGGGTCCGCTCCAGCATCGATATGGACCTCATCTACCGGGTATCCGGGCTTAGCCGCGACTACGACGCGGCCCGGATTTAATGGCTTCCCAGCTTTGTTTTGTGCTGGGAGGTGTAAGGTCGGGCAAGAGCGCCTTCGCTCAATTGAAAGTTGGGTCGCTTAGTCAGTCGGTTGGCGGCTCCACGTTGTACGTGGCCACGGGGCTGGCAATCGACGATGAGATGAAAGAGCGTATCAGGCGGCACCAAGATTCCAGGCCGCGGGAATGGTCGACTTTGGAGGAACCCACCAAACTGGTGGAAAAATTAAGGCCGTTGCTCGAGGGCGGCCAAGGTCCAGGCGTGGTGATCATAGACTCCGTGGATGTTTGGGTGGCCAATCTGCTGATGGAAAACCAGGCCGCAACCAAGCAAGCCACGGAAGACATCGTGATGGCGGAGGCGGAAAAGCTTCTGACTCTGGCGGCCGATTCCCCTCAGGCGTTCGTTATGGTCAGCAGCGAAGTCGGCATGAGCCTGGTGCCTCCGGAGCCTTTGGGGCGCCGATTCCAAGACATCCTTGGTACGGTCAACCAGCGGATCGCCGCCACCGCCACCGAGATTTACTTGGTGGTTGCGGGCATACCCACGAAGATCAAACCGTATGATTAATCGGAAGGGCACGGAGTAGGACCCTTGGCCTCACCAAACGGCAATCTGTCAGAAGATTCAGAAGAAGAAGGGGAAGGAGCTGTGCTCGTAGGCAGCGCCACCGTGCGTGCGCCCGGAGTTTGTGGCGAACTGGCCCAGGGAGTGATCGAGGGAATCCACTTCCTGGTCACCTGCCCGGTGGATTTCTACTCCAGAGTCACGGTCGAGCTCTTTTCCGACGGCCCCGGCGTTGAAGCGCCCGAAGACTGTGACAAGGCCGCCGCCGCCGTCCGCCGCACCCTTGCGTCGTTGAACAACTCCAAGGTCCGCGCCCGGATCACGATAAACAGCCCCATCCCCCGGGGCAAAGGCATGGCCAGCAGCAGCGCCGACCTGGCCGCGGCCATCGCCGCCACCGGCATGGCTCTGGGCGAGGAATTGTCGCCCTATCAGATCGCCCAGATCGCCCTGTCCATCGAGCCCACGGACGGCATCATGATCCCTGGAGTCGCCCTATTCGACCACCGCGCCGGCATCATCCGCGAGAGCCTGGGCCCGCCTCCTCCCATGGAGATCGTGGCCCTGGACCTGGGCGGCACCGTGGATACCGTGCAATTCAACATGGTCGACCGGTTCCAGCGTTGGCAGTCCGTCGGCGAACAGACTGGGGAGGCCCTGCGCCTGCTGCGGCTGGGAATAACCAACGAGGACCCGGTCCTGGTGGGCCGAGGCGCCAGCATCAGCGCCGAGGCCAGCCAGACCGTCCTCGCCAAACCCCGGCTGGCCGAGGTCAAGGAGTTCGCGGAATCGGTCGGCGCCGTGGGGGTCAACGTTGGCCACAGCGGCACCATCATGGGCGTGCTCTTAGACGCCCGGGAGCGGCGGGGCAAGTCGACCTATCACAAGGCCAAGGAGGCCTTTCCCGACGCCGACGCCGTGTATCATTTCCGGCTGTTGGGCGGCGGGGTGCAGCGGGTGGACGCCTGACCATCGCCGGCTAACCAGAAAAAGGACCGTGATGGCAGAATACAAAGTGGCAGTTATTCCCGGCGACGGGGTGGGCTTGGAAGTCATTGACGAAGGCCGAAAGGCCCTTGAAGCCGTGGCCGGCGTTACTGCTGGGCTCAGCTTCCAGTTCACCGAGTTTCCCTGGGGGTCGGAATTCTACCGGGAGACCGGCAAGCTAATGCCCGACGACGGCATCGAGACGCTGAAAGGCTTCGACACCATCTTATTCGGCGCGGTGGGAGATCCCAATATCCCGGACCACATCACGCTGCACGGCCTGCTGCTTCCCATGCGGCGGAGTTTCGACCAAGGGGTGTGCATCCGGCCCGCTTACCTCTATCCAGGCGTGCAGTCGCCGCTGTCGGGCAAGAAAGCCGGCGACATCGACATGGTCATCTTTCGGGAGAACACCGAGGGCGAGTACGCTCCGGTGGGCGGGCGGCTTTACCCAGGAACAGCCCACGAAGTCGTGGTCCAAACCAATATGTTCACCCGGCGGGGCACCGACCGCATCATCCGCGCCGCGTTCGAGTATTGCGTGCGGCGCAACAAGGGCAACAAAGTCACCTCGGTGACCAAATCCAACGCCCAGTCGTTCGGCATGGTCTTCTGGGATGAGGTCTTCGCCGACGTGGCGGCTGAATTCCCTCAGATAGAGACCGAATCGCTGCTGGTCGATCGGGCCTGCATGGACTTCGTGCGCTGGCCCGAGGAATTCGACGTCGTGGTGGCCTCCAATCTGTTCGCCGACATCCTCTCGGACATCGCGGCGGTGGTGACGGGCAGCATGGGTCTTGCGCCCAGCGCCAACATCAATCCGGAGAAAATATACCCGTCGCTGTTCGAGCCGGTCCACGGCGCCGCCTTCGACATCATGGGCAAGGGCATCGCCAATCCTCTGGCGACGGTCTCCGCCGTGGCCATGATGCTGGACCACCTGGGCGAACAGGAAGCGGCCGACCGGGTCGATAAAGCCGTGGCCCGCTGCCTAGAGCAGCGCACGGTCCTAACCGTGGACCTCGGCGGAACGGCCACGACCGCGGAGACGGGCGACGAAGCGGCCCGGCTGATACGGGAAGGGTAAGGGCTCATTAAATAACCGGTCATCAATCTCAAGCCGATAGCGGGAGATGAGAAATGCCTTACGTAGATAACTCAGGCGTCAAGATTCACTATCACGTTGAGGGCGACGGTCCTCCATTGGTTATGCAACACGGACTCACCAGCAGTCTCAAAAATTGGTACGCCTACGGCTTTGTGGAGGAGCTGCAAAAGGACTACCGGCTGATCTTGGTGGACGCTCGTGGGCACGGCCGCAGCGACAAACCCCATGACCCCAAAGACTACGACCTAAAACTAAGGGTGAGCGACATATTGGCCGTGATGGACGATGTGGGCGTGGACAAAGCCCATTACATGGGATATTCCATGGGCGGCCGCATCGGTTTCGGCCTGGTTTTGCACGCAATTGATCGGTTGCATTCATTGATCATCGGTGGCATGAGCGCCAACACTCCAAACAGCGATACCCCTCCTGAAGACCGGATCAATCTGCTGCGGCAAGGCATGGCTGCTTACGTGGCCAACACCGAGGCGAACGAAGGACCCATGGAAGCGGGACGCAAGGAGCGTTTGCTGGAGAACGACCCGGAAGCGCTGATCGCGGCTACCACCGCGCCCAGAGGAACCGACGGACTGGAAGCATTGCTGCCGGGTCTAAATCTACCCTGCCTGTTGTATTGCGGTGAAGCCGACGGTTTTTTCCCAGGCGCCAAAGAAGCCGCCCAGGCGATACCCGGCGCCGTATTCGTCCCATTGCCGGGTTTGGACCACGGCCAGGCGTCCCGAGCCGGAGAACAGGTGCTGCCACATGTCGCTGAATTCCTGAAGGATACGGCCATGCGGGTAGGAGCGGCCAGCTAGCGATGACCCACGGCCTGATGGGAAGAAAACAGGACCACAAAGCGGCAATAACAATGCGATTGGAATCTCTAAAATGGGAGTTGCGTTGGCGATAGGCTGGGCATTCATCGGTACCGGGAATTATCCCGATTTCCGGATGGCCCCGGCGGCGGCTTTGGCTGAAGATACATCAATTATCGCGGCCTATAGCAGAGACCAACAGCGAGCGGACGAGTTCGCAGCTAAACACGGGGCGCTGGCTGCCTACACCTCTGTCGAGGCGTTGTTGGCGGATTCCAGGGTAGATGTCGTCTTTATTGCTTCTCCCAACCACTTACACGCTTCGCACGCTCAATCGGCCGCCAAAGCCGGGAAGCATATCTTTGTAGAAAAGCCAATGGCGACCACTGTGAACGATTGCGTGGAGATGATTAAGGCGTGCTACGCCAATGGCGTCAAATTAGGCGTTGGATTTCAGTTGCGGTTCCATCCGGGCCACTTGGAGGCCAGCAGGCTGGTGAGGGGCGGTGATTTGGGGGAGGTAGCCCTGGTCCATGGGCTGCTGGGCTCAGGCGTAAGAGGAGAGGTGAAGAGGGAACCGCGCACCGGATTAAGGGAATGGTGGGAATCGCCAGACCTGGTCGGGAACTCGGGGTCCATGATCGGCTCCGGTGTTCATTGCGTGGATGACCTTGAATTCATACTGGGCCAAACGGTGGTGGAAGTAGCTACGATAACCGATGGCCAAACGGCCGATACCCCGCTGGAAAATCTGGTCTCGTTGTCCTTGAGGTTCAGCGGTGGCGCCATCGGGATGATGTGTTGCGGGAACCGGATGCCGGACGCCATGAACGATGTGGTGGTTTACGGCAGTAACGGACGGATTTTACTGAAGGATGCCTCTAGGCCGTCTCTTGGCGGTAGCTTGGAAGTAACGAGCGATAACGTGAATATTACCGTCTCTTATCCGCCTGATCCACTGGCCCTGGCCAAGTGGCAGATCGAGGGCTTCAATAAGGCCATAGCCCTCGACGAAGAGCCAAGAGCCTCGGGTGTGGACGGTCTCCGGTCGGTGCAGATCACCGCGGCCATGATAGAGTCGGCCAAAACACGAAGAACGGTCAGCGTTGATCCCATCGTCCTCTAACCCGGACCCCTAAGACGACCCCAGCACCACGCCGACCATGCGTTTCTCCAAGGCCTGGCCCAACAGCTGCACCTGCTCCAAGCGATCGTGGTCGCCAACGGCGCCGATGAACACCACGCCCAATAGGCGGCCTACACGGAAGTCCACCACGGTGGAGGAGATCAGGCCGTCGGCCCCGCCCTGCAATACCCGGAGGCCTACTGCCTCATCGAAGAAACCCTGGGGTTCCCGGCGGGTTACGGACACCAATTGGTGACCCTGGCCGATACTCTCCCCGACCCGGTCCTCAAAGTCCTTCAGAAAGATTTCGTGCATCCAAGTGTGGACGGAGTCTGGGGTATCGAACAGGTGCACTACCGACGCCGCCATGAAGTCGAACCCATCGGCCATGACCATGTTAGAGGTAGGTCCCAGCTCGCGCATCACTCCGGTCACCCGTCCGGCCTTGATAAAGCGCTCGGCGGTGATTCCGTCGAACCCATTCTCGGCCAGGGTGTTGTTGTCCAGAGGCCCTTCCCGGATCACCTGATGACCCTGAAACGATTGGGGGAACGCAGACTTATCCAGGACCATTAATTCCAGGGCGCCCTCTCCGACACTATAGGTCGCCCGGTCGATCGAGAAACTTGTCAATCCAGTCTCCTGTAATTAAGACGTGCCTGTAGGGCGGAACCGATCGGGTTTTGTGCCCGGAGTCCAGGTAATCGGATCAGATCTTGCCGGCGCCGGAAGGGCTAACCGCAGACCATCGGATAAACGTGCAGATAACGGGAGCTCTCCCCAGGGAGGACGCTCTTGGACCAGTTACTGCCGCCGTCGGAACTGCTGTAGACCTCTCCGCTGTAGGCCGCGCAATAGATGTGCTCCGGCGCGGCGTTGTCGATGGCGATGGCCATCATGCGGCCCGGCACGGTCTCGCCCAGGTCCAAACGGTCCCAGGTCTCGCCAACGTCGCGGCTGCGGAAGAGGGCGCCCTCCTGGACTGTGTCCGCGGGCGCTGCCCCACCGCCGGCGCCGGCTGCCAGGTAGATGGTCTTGGGGTCGTCGGGCGCGACCAACAGGTCGCGGCAGTACGAACCGCCGGGGAACATCTCCTCCACCTGCACGTGCTCCCAGCGCGCGCCCTTGTCCCGGCTGCGGAACATGGCGGTCTGGGTGGCGATGTGCACCGTGCCCGGCGCGGCGGCGCTGACCTGCACCTGGTGCAGGTCCAGGGTGTTGTTCTTGATGTATGGGCCGTCGATCACCGAGACCCAGCTCTCGCCGCCGTCACGGCTGGCCAAGAGACCGCCAACTTCCACTGCGGCGTAGATGTCCTTGGTGTCGGAGGGGTCGAAGGCCATGCCGATGACCCGCTTGCCGGTGGGGGGCATATAGGTTGTGATGTGGGGATAGACCACCTGGCTGGTGTCCATCATCTTCCAGGTGTCCCCGCCGTCTTGGGAGCGGGAGATGGAGCAGGGGTCGTATCCGGCCAAGATCACGTCTGGGTTATCGGGATGGATAGCCAGCGACCAGACTTCCCTTCCGGTGCCGGCGTCGTCCAATGCCTGCCAAGTCTCTCCCCGGTCGTTGGAGCGGAAGACACCCTGGTCGGTGCCGGCGAAAACCACCTTTGGGTTGTCGGGCCGGATGGCCAGGGCCCTCACCTGAGGCTTGTCCGGAAGTCCCTCGGAGATATCCGTCCATCGTTCTTCGCCGTCGGCGCGGCGGACGATGCCGCCTTCACCGATGTAATCGCCTTCTCCGGCCAAGCCCACATATACGTAAGTCCGGTGATCTGAGGCTACCATGTCGTACCTCCAGCCTTAATTGTGTTTGAGACTAAGATACATGAATTTCTGAAATATTCAATCCCGGCCTACGTTTCGGAGTCCACGCTTGCGATATCGGTCCAATAAAGCCGCAGCTATGGCGCGGCGCACCGGTCTGCGGTAGTATTTAACACGCCCAAAGCCGGGCCTATTCTGACCCCTTGAATTCCAAGGTCATCGATGAAGAACAAGATATACAAAACCATGGATGACGCCGTGGCCGACATTCCCGACGGCGTCACGATATTTAGCCCCGGGTTCGGCGGCGTGGGCGTGCCCAGGAACCTGTTGGCCGCATTGAACCGCCAGGGAGCCAAAGACCTCACCGGAGTGTCAAACAACGCCGGGACCGTTGACGAACACGTGGATATCGGCACCTTGGTGGAAGCCGGCCAGATGAAGAAGATGATCTGCGCCTTCACCGCCGCGACCCACCCTTCACAGGTCACGCCCTTTACGAAAATGTACAACGACGGCGAGATCGACGCCGAGCTGGTGCCCCAAGGGACATTGGCCGAGCGCCTTCGTTGCGCGGCCGCGGGAATCGGCGGGTTCTACACCCCGACCTCGGTCGGGACTGAATTGGCCGAGGGCAAAGAACACCGGGAGTTTAATGGCCGGATGCATGTCCTGGAATTGCCGCTACCCGGCGATTACGGCCTGATCCGGGCCTGGAAAGCCGACACCGCCGGCAACCTGGTGTTTCGGCTGACCCAACGCAACTTCAACCCGTTGATGGCCATGGCCGCCACCGTGACGATAGTTGAAGTTGAGAACGACATCGTCGAAGCCGGAGAACTGGACCCCGACCTGATTCATGTTGCGGGTATCTACGTCGACCGGCTGGTACGCATCCCCGAAGATGGGATCTGGGTCTAGGAAGCATTCAGCTCTCAGCGTTCAGCGAGCAGCTAACTGACGGCTGAATGCTGAGAGCTTAATTACCGGAGATAGAGAATGGCCGAAAAAGTGAAACTGGAACGACAGGCGATGTGCGACCGCCTGGCCATGGAATTTCAAGACGGCTGGATCGTCAACCTGGGCGTCGGCATGCCCACATTGTGTTCCAACTACTCGGATTCCAGCCGAGAGATCATCAATCACGCTGAGAACGGTGTAATTGGATACGGGCCGCTGGCCAAGGAAGGCGAGGAAGACCGGCACCTGGTGAACGCCGGCGGACAGAAGGTTACCCCCCTGCCGGGCATGGCCTGTGTGCACCACGCCGATTCATTCATGATGATTCGCGGCGGCATGATCGACGTAACCGTGATGGGCGCTTACGAAGTTTCGGAGAACGGCGACTTCGCCAATTGGCGCATCCCCAGCCGCAAGGGCGGCGGCATCGGCGGGGCCATGGACCTGGCGGCCGGCGCCAAGCGCGTGTTCATCGCCATGGAACACACCACCCGCGACGGCGCCACCAAGGTGCTGAAAAAGTGCACGCTGCCCATCACCGCCCCCGGCGTGGTCAAGATGTTGGTCACCGACCTGGGCCTCTTTGAGATTACGCCCCAGGGATTCAAGCTACTTGAGCATGCCCCAGGCTGGAGCCCGGAAGAGATCCAAGAGCAGACAGAGGCCAAGCTCATCATCCCCGATGACCTGAAAGAGTTCCGCTTCAGGAGCTAGGGTCTACCCGGCTTCCCGTCTAAAAGAAGTCGGTCCCGCCGTTTATGTGCAGGGTTTGGCCGGTCATGAATCCGCACTCATCGGTGATCAGGAACAGGCAGGCAGACGCTATATCGTTCACCGTGCCCAGGCGGCCCACCGGGATGTCCGCCGTATCGCGCATCCCGCCCTGGGGAAACGCACATGGGCCATGGACACTCTCAACTATCAATCGGACAGCCCAGATGCCATGAATTTCGTGGGATGCCGGTCCAGTTTGCCCAGGCAGAGACGCCCTATAATTACGCCGCCGCTATCGAAAAGCATCTCCCCGCCATGGATCAGGTCTGAGTTCTTTGTCAAATTCCCGGAGCGGGTGCCTCCTCGAATCAAGTTGTTCCTCCGGGTCCCATGGTTCAAATGCGTTCTTTACGTTCGCCAGACCGGTGCTGGCAAGTTCTGGGTAATTGCGCAGCAGCACAGTTTTGAAATTTGAATCGTCAATCCACTTTAGCCCTTCTTTTGAATACGTTTCCTGGTTGTAATAGTCGGTGTAGAAGCGGTCCGCCTGAAGCCGTCGGCTTGCGTTGAGGACGAAAATTTGAAACACAGTTTCGCCGAATCCATACCCCGTTGGCCGAAATTCTTCTGCGAGAGCACCGATCATTAGGTCTAAATCCTCCACGGCATTCGGCTGGTCTCCGTACATTTTCTTAAGCCTTTCCACGACACTTTTGTCGGTAGTTAGGTCGTCGAAAGAGCTAATTGGATTGAGAAGCAGCTGGCGCCTGAATTCATTGTATCTGGGGACTCCCCGCTCCCGCGCCCTTAGGATGTCCACGGCGCCCATGTCGAATAGAGAGTTGCCGGGAATGCTCATTTCCTGCATGAACTTTGGGAAATTGTTTAACACCAGTTGCCCGGGAAGTTGTCGGCCGGCAGAGTAGAGGAGGTCCGGAATACCCACTCTCTCGGTTAACTTCGGCGAACCTGCTTGGCGCGTTTCCCCAAAAGGTATCTCCTCAATCTCCTCTCCGCCGTCGATTCGCTGTATTTGGATGGTTTCTGGCAAAAGTGAGTGTAACCGATATACCTCCACGAACTCTTCGGAAAATGACAAAGGTTGACCATGCTTATTGAGCCGGTTGCCGACCAATCCGCCCATCTCGGGGTTTCGGATATTGAAATTCGCCAATGTCTTTCGTTTACTGCCCACCTTGAGGACGTTGGTCAAAAGGCCGTACCAGTTGGCGTTCATTCCTGCGTCTAGAGCTCTATTGGGCAGGATTGCGGGCGTCCACTCGATGGAGTGTATCTTGGCTATCAGCGCCGCATTGATCAGGCGGGCCACGTTGAACAGACGGTTATCGTTCCAATCGGGGTGTGCTTGTAACAAATGGTCACAGATCGAGTTGTGCTCTCTGGCGAACAGCGTGTGAAGCAAGGCCAGCCCAATCCACCAGTTTCGATTGAATCCGGTGTCTTCAACTCCATTCTGGCCGATGGGTAATGTCCCATCGTCGTTGATCTTTAACTTGCCGTTTACACCGCTACGGAGCCGGTCAACGGTTTCTTGATCGCTGCCGTAGATCTGCGAAGCATCCCACCAATGTGTCACTTCATTGATGAACGAGCTTGAGTATTCCTCCTGACCCTCCATACGCGTTGGGTCGGGCTGACTTTTTGGGATTAGCATCTTCGTTTGTTGAAATTTCTGGCGGGCGGGGTCGTCGTCTGCCAAAGGAATCTCATGGTGTTCGTCGGTTAAGGCTTGGCCGTGATGGATCCAATCGTGGTTTTGGAAGTTGATCCAAGCGGCGGCCAAAAGGTTGAGAAACGGGACGACTTTCATCTCCCCTTCGCGTGTTAGAAATTCCCGGCTTAGTTCCCGAGGGTTGGGAGTCAAGAGTCTCTCACCCGTCTCAGGATGGGAAGCATCCTTGGCTACATTTCGGGAGAAACGGGTGCCTGCTGCCCCTTCTTTTGGATCGGACAGGTTGTTCCAGCTACCGTCCGCCGTTCGATAGTGTGTTACACCTTCGGGGGGAGATTGCCCAGGTGGTTGGAACCCGATTAACGTGCCCTTGGGATAGGGATTTTTCAGGTTATTATTAGTGAGCACCACGCGAAGATACCCCAGAGTATACGTCCCAACCAGATACCACCGGTTGTACCAGTTCGTCCACACTTTGCCGCGATATCCAAGAACCTTTCCCACGAACTGAATGAGCAAATCCGTTATAACCCCTGCCACGGCGCCTATAGCGGTTTCAGGAATCGAAAGTAACCACCGCAGCGGTCCCCGGCCTTTAGCCTTCGGCGGCCGCGGTGGCAATGCGCCTTCCGGCACTACCGGCTTCGCCAACAACGTGTCGCGATCGAAAAAGTAAACGTCAGGGACAGGCACTTGAATCTGCGCGACCGTATTGGCTCTGGCCGCGCCCAGCATCTCTTGCCACAATTTGTTGTCTGGGTCTTTTTTCAGGGCAGATTCGTAATGCTCAATTGCCGTCGCGTATTCTTCCAGGTGGTAATGGGCAAGGGCCAAGAGAGAACGGGCTTCCGGGTCCGAATTAGTTGAGAGGTGCTGGTTTAAGAGATCCGCTGCCTGCCTGAACTCTCGACCCTCGATATGCCGAATCGCTATTGCGACCACGGTAGGCTCTACATCGGTACTCAAAATTCCCCCCCTTCATGCTAGTTGACCATTGATCAGCGTTATTTCGAGCCTGGGAATCAGATTGCGAAAGATGAATCGGGGGAGCCTTGTACCGGCCCTAGCTAAAAACGCTCTTGCCCCGTTGGTTCTTTCTTAACAATTTCGTTTTGTTTCAGACGGAAATCTGAGAGGGCTTTCATCACGTCTCTTCTTGCACGGTTGAGGCCGCCCAGAGGGCGGTGTTCAGGGATGCAATGCCACGGGTTAAACGTCATATTCTCGTCAAATTCATTCTGTTCAGGCGAACCGAATGTTTGAGCTGGAATCCTGATGGAAGCTACCTTTCTGAATGGCGACTGACTTTCCTTCCATGGGATCAGAAGGTTCTCAATCGGCATCTTGTTGGCGTCGGTCTGAAACTGCACCATGAAATCGAAGTTAGCATCACCGTTGGCCAATTGGGATTTCATGGTGTCGAACAGGTAGTCGTCCGATGGGTTTTTCGGTAACCGGCTGCCTGATTGGAGCGGATTTATGCAGTACTTGACCGCGCGATCTCCATAGAGGAATGGCGCCACGCTGAACCAGCGAATCTCCAGCGGACTGGGGTAGGTTTTTTCACCGATTATGGGATTTAGCAAGTTTCGCGGGCGGGTCAAAAAGAAGCGGATCGGTTTTCGGCCGGCGGCGATATGCTCAAAAAAATCGCTGAATTGCTCAACGTTGGCCAAGTGGAACGCCTCGTGGGCGAAGAAGACGAAGTCGTGGGTGTTCTCTTCGTCGTCGAGCAGTTTTTCGCCGGGCACATCGAACAACTTGATGGCGAATCCCCGGAAATCCTCTGCAGAATCCGGGTTAATCTGGTCCACTGCATTAGAGAATCTTACCCATGCATTGTAGGTTTTAGGCTCTTTAAAGAGTCCTACTCTAAGGTCGTCCTGCAGTCCGGATTCGATCGTGAACTCTGCCCGTACGAGTCCATTGGACTTGGGATGCGGACCCCTTAAGATCCGGCCACCTTGGTAGTCCTTCCTTGTTTTTGCTTTTATTATCCGAATTGCCCGTTCAACATGGAATTGTTCGTCATCGGGCGGGTATTCCTTGCCCAACTCCAATCGGCCGCGTTGGCGTTCCAGCCCCAATTTTCCGAGCAGGAAAAGTAAGAACACAGCAGATAACCGGACGATTGGTCGAATAGCGCTCTGCATCGGGAATAACCGTCCTTAAATTACCTTTTAATTAAGATATGATTCGCGATACGGCCAAGATATCGGAAAATATATCCGTAAAAAGGAAATTAGTAAGGAATTTTTTATAGAAGGTGTACATTACCACGGTGGGCATAATCATGCAAATTGAGTTAGCTGCCATAGCACCGTGGTCTCGTAACCAGGGACGATAACCTAGTCGATGGAGATGGTCCGGCTTCCCGTCTAAAAGAAGTCGGTCCCGCCGTTTATGTGCAGCGTTTGGCCGGTCATGAATCCGCACTCATCGGTGATCAGGAACAGGCAGGCAGACGCTATATCGTTCACCGTGCCCAGGCGGCCCACCGGGATGTCCGCCGTGTCGCGCATCCCGCCCTGGGGATACCAACTGACGTCCCTGGTGGTGTCGATCCGTCCCGGGGAGATGACGTTCACCCGGATATTCTTGGGCGCGAACTCAGATGCCAGCCCTCTGGCCAGGCCGATTACCCCCATCTTGGCGGCGGAAACGTGGGAGCGTTGGGCGGTCCCTTTGAAAGCGCCATCCCCCGTGAAGAACACCACCCTCCCGTAACCGTTCTTCACCATGTTGGGGATGGCTGCATGGGCCACGTGGAACGCCCCGTCCAGCACCACGCCCCGGACCCGCTGCCATTCTTCCAGGGTGACTTCGGTGAAAGGCTGGTGGGGCCGGATCGCGGCATTGCTGACCAAGATATCCACACCGCCGAATCGCTCGGCCGCGGCGGCGAACATGTTCGTTACCTGCCCGTGGTCTGCAACATCCGCGATATATGCCAGGGCTTTCACGCCCAAAGCGCGGGCCTCGGCGGCCACTGAATCCGCTTCTTCCTGGTTGCTCCGGGCGTTCACAACCACGTTGGCGCCCTCTTCGGCCAACTTCAGGATGATGGCCCGGCCGATGTTGCGGCCAGAGCCGGTGACGAGGGCGGTTTTGCCTTCCAAACGTTTCATTTTTGGACCTCGAGATAAGGGTTGAAATTTGTTGTCACAGGCACGCCAAGATTCGGCCTTCGACCGGCGGGCGGGATTATAACATGGGGCCAGCTCGCCGCCCCACCGACCCTAGCCTAATCCACCATCGGCCTGAACGTCGTATAATCCGAAACTGCTATGCCGATAATCAATATTTACAGAACTTTGCCTGGACTAAATTTCGTGCGCAGACCGAAGACCGCTCCCAGGGGGCCGGTCTTCGCCGGTGACCCGGAGGGCCGCTAAGCTTCATGCAGTTCCTGTCCCTGGTCACCTGGTTGTTGCGCCGGCGGTTGCGCCATTCCTGGCTCTTGCTGGCGGTAACGTCTTTCGGCATCCTGGCTTCGGTAACGATCATGTCTACTGGGGCCCTGTACTCCCGTGCCCTGGGCGAGGCCGGGCTCCGCCATTCTATTGCGTCATTCAGCCCCGTGGTGCACAACGCCCAAATCACGGCCCAGAACCGGCCGTTGGGTCGGGCTGACTACGAGCCTCTGAAATCCCTGGTGGAAAAATCGTCAATCGACCGCTTGGGAGAGATGGTCCACAGCACAGAGCGGTTCGGGCGGACCCAGCCGAATCTAACACTACTGACCACGCCAACGTCGCCCATCCTCGGCTCGCCGTCGGGCCGGCCGTTCTTTCTCACCGGCTTCGCCGAACACACGGCACTTACGCAAGGCCGGTGGCCGGAGAGCGGAGCGTTCCAGGACCCGGAAGGCCAAGGGGAAATCGAGATCGTCCTGGGGTCAGAGTCGTCCCGCAAGCTGAGTTATGTGCCTGGAGACCGGATATTCCTGGTTCCCCGCCGGGGGTCGTCTGACCGCATTCCCCTCAAAGTTGTGGGCGTGGCCGAGCCCGTCAACGCCCGCGAAGAATACTGGATGGGAGCGCCGGTATACTTCGATCTTGTTCCCATCGGCGAGTCGGTAGTTGTACCCATATTCGTGAACGAAGATGACTTCTTTCAGGGAATAGGCGCCCGCTACCCGACATTGGTTGGCGACTTCGGGTTCTACTTGTTTTTGGACGCAAATTACCTGACCGCGGGCAACGCTGCTGATGTGAAACGCCAGTTAGTGGGCCTGGAGACCGATCTCAACAAGGTGTACCCGCGCACCTTGGTGCTGAGCCGGCTGGGCCTCACCATCGACGAGTTCGACAGGGCCCTTACGCTGGCCAGGATCCCGTTGTATCTGTATCTATCCCTGGTCGTGGTGGTGGTCCTCTATTTTCTGGCTATCATCACCGGCACCCTGGGCCGCAGTCAGGCTGAAGAAGCAGGCCAACTCCGCAGCCGGGGCGCCAGCGTCATTCAGGTGAGCGGCGTGCTGGCCATGGCGGAGGCGGTTGTGGCCCTTGCCGCCATGATCGTGGGGCCGTTCTTGGCCTGGGTCATCGTCAAAACCCTGCTGTTGAACACGATCGATCCCATTGGGGAATTTGCCGGGCCCATTCCTCTGGGACTGGCCGGAGATATGTTCTGGATGGGCGCTTTGGGGGGCGTGATGGCCCTGGCGGTGCTGCTGATCACCGCCACGGGCCGGGCCAGGATGGGCACATTGGAGACGTTGCTTTCCAGGACCAGACCGCCGTCAGTCCCATTCCTGCACCGCTATTATCTGGACATCTTGGCCGTGCTTACGGTGGCCGTGATCTGGTTCCAGGTGCGTGGCCGGGATGGGTTCGTGGCCGAAGAGCTGGCGTCCCAGGGGCTGAATGTGGACCCGACCTTGGTCCTTGGACCCGTGCTGGGACTTTTCGCGGCTGCCGTCTTGTTGCTGCGGGTATTGCCTCTGGTGGTCCGGTTGCTGGCCTGGGCCGGAGCGCGAGGCGGCGCCGCCTGGTTCCAGTTTTCGCTCCTACGTTTGGCCAGAGACCCCATTCCCCACGGCTCGTTGGCGGTAATCTTGATGTTGGCGACGGCGTTGGGGGTATTTGGAGCTACCTTCCAGTCGAGTTTGTCCCAGGGCCAGAGCGACCAGGCCCGGTACAAGGTGGGCGGAGACATGGTGGTGAAGGGTCCGGCCCTCTCCGATGACTCCGCAGTGAAACTGGGAAGGATCACGGGAGTGACGGCGGTCACCGCTGTTTTGCGGGACTCGGTTACGCTCCTCGACGGCACTCTGGGCAGGTCGGTGAACTTGTTGGCGGTGGACCCCCGGTCCCTGGATAAAACCGCGTGGTTCAGGGACGATTTTTTTCCCGGCGGCCTGCCGGCGATCAGCCGGCTGCTTCGGCCGAGGCCCTTTCCGTCCAGCCTCGCAGGCACCGGCATACCAATGCCAGAAGACAGTGTGTCTCTGGGAGTGTGGGTGAATAGCAGCGCTTTGTTCGAGAAAAACCTGCAGTTCGGCGTGAACATGTGGGCCAGAGTGATGACCGTCGACGGCATATACCGGACATTCTCCATGGGCAACATATTGGAGGTTGAAGGCCCGGACGCCACCGACGTAAAGGCGGTCGACGGACCATGGAGATTGTTCATCGGAGACCTCCCCACCTTAGGCCTGGCCGAACCGCCCTTTGAACTGGTCTCGGTGTTCTTTTCGACCACCCCGTCCAACCGGCTGTCTGACGGTGTCATAGACTTGGACGACATCACCGCCTACGGCCCATCTTCCGGCCCCGAAGGTGTATTGATAGAAGGGTTCGAAGACGAGGCACGATGGACGCCATTGGCCAACCAGGGTAAGAGACCAGACGTGACGGCGCGGCCCCGCGCGAGCGCACGGAACGGTAGATCAGGCCTCCGGTTCACCTGGGAAGAGGCAATCTCCAATGGTCAGCGGGGGATCCATCTGCCGCCGGGTCCCTTTCCCTTACCGGCCATCGGCGGACCCGGTTTCCAGGTGGGTCAACGGGTGCGGGTTAAGTTGGGAAATCTGGCCGTGCCGGTCCATTTTGTGGGCGTGGTCACCCACTTTCCAACGCTGATACCCGACCGGAAACCGTTTTTCGTGGTGGACCTTACCGACTTCCGGGAGTACACCCGGCGCTTGCCTGTAAGCGTATTAGCAGAGCCAGCCGAGATGTGGCTGGCCCTGGACGAAGAGGCAGACCGGGAGCAGGTCGCCGCAGACATAGGTGAACTGATACCCGGACTTCTCTCCGTGAAAGACTCCGAAACCGCGGCCTCGCTGGCCAAGCGGAACCCTCTTGCGGGCGGCGGCTGGAATGGGCTGACCATCTTTAGCATGGTGGCCATCGGTATCGCAGTACTGCTGACTCTGACCGTTCACGCCTTGGTGTCCATCCGGATGGGCCGGATGGACCTGGCGGTGGTCCGGGTCCTGGGGTTCTCACGCCGCCAATTCTTTCTGTCGCTGGCCACGGAGCGTTTGATCATCGCGGTGCTGGCCATCGCCGCCGGGGCCGCCATGGGTTACTGGCCGGGCCTGGAGGTATTGGAACTGGTGGACCTGACACCCCAAGGCGACGCTCCGGTGCCGCCGCTTTTGCCGTCTGTCCAGGGTTGGCTAATGGCTGGTGTGCTCACCGGTTTGCTGGCGGCCGCGGCCCTGTCAGTGGGGTTCGCCGTGGTGGCAGCCCTGCGGCTTAATACCGCCGAGGTCCTGCGGGGTGGCACCTGATGATGCCCCTGCCGGGTGGCATCCGATGATGCCCCTGCCGGGTGGCGTCCGATGATGCCCCTGCCGGGTGGCGTCCGATGATGCCCCTGCTGGGTGGCGTCCGATGATGCCCCTGCCGGGTGGCATCCGATGATGCCGATGATCAGGTTCGCCTATGTGATGGCGGTTAGAAGAGCCGTTTCCGGCTGGCGTCTGGAGGCGGTGCTCTTTGGCGGCATCCTGCTGGCGGTGGCCCTGATGGCCAGCGGCGTGATCTTCTCCGACCTATTGTCCAACGCCTCGCTGCGCCATGAGTTGCTCAAAGCTCCCCCCAAAGAAGTAAATATCATGATGCGGTCTTTCAGCAGCCAAGACGAGCCGTCCACGGCTGCGGGGCGTCGAAAGGTTTACCAGGAACGGCTGGACTTCGCCCGAAATGAGATATTCGCGGCCTTTGCGCCCTATATAAACGAACAGGCGCGGGTGTTGGACACTGCCACTTTCTATTTCGAGGGGCACCCTCAGTTGGAGTTGGACAACGAGGTCCGGCCAAGGGGGTCGATCATATATATGTCGGGTTTTGAGCCCGAACGGGTCAGGTTGCTCCAGGGAAGCTGGCCCGGGGAGGCGAACGCAGCCGCGCCGTTGGGCACTCCGGTGGATGTGGCCGTGGACAGTTTAGGCCTAAAACTTTTGGGCTTGGAGGTCGGCCAGATGATGGACGTCTTCCCGGCGGCATCGTTCACCGACCCGCCCTCCATGGCGGTGCGGATCGCCGCGGTTTTCGAGCGAGTTGACCCGGACGACGAGTTCTGGTTCGGGGTAGATGACAACTTCAGCCTCAAAAACGACCGGTGGACGATCATTCCATTATTCACCAGCGAAGATGCCGTCATGAACCGGGTGCTTGGCGAGTATCCGACTCTGTACACCGATGTCACCTGGTACTACTACCTGGACCGCGAGGCACTGCGGGCCAAAGATGTTGGAGACCTCAGGGAGACGGTCCTCCGGGCTGAGAACAACATCAGATTCAACCTGAAGAATTCAAGCTACAACATCCGGCTGGACAACCTGTTAACCAGCTTCGACGAGCAATTATTGTTGGCCAGGGTGCCCCTATTCCTGGTGGTGTTTCTGATCACGGGCATCTTGCTTTATTACTTGGCGTTGGTGGCGGGCCTGATCGTGCGATCCCGCTCCAGCGAGATCTCCATGCTGAAAAGCCGGGGCGCGACCACGGCGCAGATCGGGATCTTGGGACTGGGTGAAGGCCTGCTGCTGGGTATTCCGGCGGTGATAATCGGACCGTTCCTGGCCATGGGAGTGGTCCGGGTCCTGGGCAAACTCTTCTTCAGTTTGGGCGGGGGCGCCGACGAATTGTCCGGCGTGCCCGTGACCGTGTCCCAAGGGGCCCTGCTGCTGGGACTGGCCGGCGGGGCGCTTGCGGTGCTGGTGTTCACGTTCGCCACCCTGGCGGCCGCCAGACACGGCATAGTTGAATCGAGGCAGGCGGGCGCCCGGCCTCCCACGGCGTCCTTCCTCCATCGTTACTATCTGGATTACTTGTTGCTGGCCCTCATCGGCCTTCTTTGGTGGCAGATACAGAGCCGGGGTTCGTTCTTGGTCCAATCGGTGGGCAGCCAGCAGCTGACTATCGATTACAGCCTGTTGCTGGGTCCGGTCCTGGGGCTTATGGCGGTAGGCTTGGTGATCATGCGGGTATTCCCGTGGTTCGCCATGCTTCTTTCGCGGCTGGCTGGTCCCGTTGCTCCATCTTGGCTGGTCCACTCGTTGCGGCATGTGGCCCGAGACCCAATGGTTCCCGGTATCTTGATCGTATTGCTTACGATGGCCACCGCACTGGGTGTGATAGGCAGCGCATTCAGTTCGACATTGGAAAGGAGCCAGGAGGAGCGGTCCCTGTACGACGCCGGGGCTGACCTGAGGGTCCGCCACAGCGGTGTTTCCAGCGCCAGACGGGGCGGCAGGTTCGCCGAGAGGGTACAGGAACACCCCGCGGTGCTCCAGGCCGCGGACGTCTACCGCACCAACGGGCAGATCACCACCACCGGGTTCAGTATCTCGGCGTCGGTCCTAGCCGTGGACGCGTCACGGATCGCCGGCGTCGCTTGGTTCAGGGACGACCTGGCCGGTGGCAAATCGATCAATGAGTTAGCCCAGTTGCTGGCGGACCAGGCGGAACCCCCTCAAGGTCTGGTCTTGCCCGCTGATGCCAGGGGCCTATCCATCTGGGTGCAGGCGGCCGGGCTAGACGCGGGGGCCAACCTTTGGGCCAGACTGCGGGACGATCAGGGACTGTATTTCGACGTTTGGATGGGCCGTCTGGAGGGACAAGGCTGGAAGCTGCTCGAATCCGATCTGTCGCCGGTGGTTTCCGCCGGACGCCGTTTCATCAACGAGGCGCGCAGAATCTCGCTGGCGCCTCCCTTATCACTGCAGTCCTTCCAGATCACCGACCGTTTCCGCACGTCTGCGTCGGACGACTTGGGGGCAGTATTCTTAGGAAGACTGGACGTATTGACCCCCAGCGGACCGGTAACCCTGGCCGATTTTCAAGATTCAAAGGATTGGTCAGTGATACAGGACTTCGCGCGGCCGGGTCTGTACGCTCTGGAGACCAGCCGGTCGGCGGTCGGCGGCCAATTCCCAATATCCTCGCGGTTCAGTTGGGCCACCGGTGGAGTCGGCATTCGTGGTTTCAGGCCCGGTCCGACGGAGGACCCCGTGCCGGCGGTGGTCAACGATGAGTTCTTGGAGCTGGCCGACGCTTCCGTTGGCGACGATGTGATCTTGGGTCTTTCAACTTATTCTGTGATGGTGAACATCGCTGGCGTGGCCAACTATTTCCCGACGATCGACCCCGGTGAAAAACCCTTCGTGTTGGTGGACCTGGATATCTTTGAGGCCGCCTCCAATCAACATAGTCCGATTCCGCTGGTCGGAGCCAACGAGATATGGATCGACCTGACCTCTACACCGGGCGAGCTGGACCCAGGCGCGACGATCAATCTGGGCGACGAGGCAGACGCCGGCGAGGTCACAGAGTTCATGCGTGAGTTGGGCGTGAGCATCAGGGAGGTATTCGACGCGGATGTCATGGTGGCGGAGCGGGTGGACCAGCCGCTGGTGAACGCCGGTTGGGGCGCCCTTCTCGTGCTTTTGTTCCTGGCCGTGGCCCTGGCCACCGGCTCTGGAGTGATGCTTTTCTCCTTCCTCGATACCAAGGAGCGTCAGACCGAGTTCGCCCTGCTGCGGACCTTGGGCTCGTCTGGCGGGCAGTTGCGGGGCATTGTATGGTTTAATCTATTTCTGATCGTTATCTGCGGCGTGGCCCTTGGGACCTGGGTGGGACAATTGATCGGAGCAAGCCTCTTGCCCCTGATGGAGGTGGTGGAAGGAGGAGAGCGTGTTACGCCGCCCATGGCGTTCACCACCAATTGGTTGTCGCTCGCGGTGTCCTATTCGGTTCTGGCCATGGTCACCCTGGTAACGGTGGTCTGGCTGGCGTGGTTGAGCTCCAAGATTCAGGTGCAGCAGGTCCTCAGAATGGGAGATGCGGGATGACCCAATTCAATGAATACCGCGGGAATACCGGCTTAAATACCGGCGTAAGCGCCGGTGAAGCGGCCCAGGATCCGGGGTTCTATATCCAATGCCGTGACCTCTTCAAGATCTACAAACGCGCCGACCTTGAGGTGGTGGCCCTGCGGGGGTTGGACCTCAGCGTGGAGGCCGGAGAATTGATCGCCGTGATCGGGGCCAGCGGCAGCGGTAAAAGCACGTTGCTGAACATCCTGGCCGGCTTGGACCGGCCATCGGCGGGCCAGGTGTTGGTCGGCTCCCGAGACCTGCTGGACGTCTCCGATAACGATCTGGTCATGTACCGGCGGTCTGAGGTGGGGTTTGTCTGGCAGGCCACCGCGCGGAACTTGGTGCCTTACCTATCCGTCGCCGACAACGTCGAACTGCCAATGGCCCTCGCCGGACAACCGGCAAAAGCGCGCCGCGCCTGGTCGGATGAATTGTTGGAATCTCTGGGTATGGCCGATAAGCAAAAGCGTCTTCCCTACCAGTTGTCCGGGGGTGAACAACAGCGGGTGGCCATTGCCGTGGGCCTGGCCAACAAGCCCCCCTTGCTTTTGGCCGACGAGCCCACCGGAGAACTGGACTCCGAAAACGCGGACAATATTTTTGAAATGATTCGCGGTTTGAACCGGTCCTACGGCGTAACCGTAGTCACCGTGACCCACTACGCAGGCGTTTCCCAGTTCGTGGACCGCGTGGTCCATATCCGGGACGGACGCATCGGCTCCGAGACATTCTCCCGGCCCGATTACCGCCGGGACGGCGGCACCGTGGAAGAAGAATACGTGGTGGTGGACCCGGCGGGGAGGCTTCAGCTTCCCGCGGAGTTGGCCGAACGCTTCCGCCGAGGGGGTCTGGCCAAGGTCCAATCGGAAGATGGGCATATCATCATCGACCCGCCCGGCGCCAATCCCAGGCAACATAGGAGCAGGAGCTAACCCTTGACGCACGCGGCCGGCGAAGGCCTACTAGTCAAATTTCGTGGATGCAATGGCAACTCATAGAAGCGACGGGCCTGTGATCACGGCCACGGGCGTAAGCCGGGTCTTCGGGTCGGGCGCCACCGCCGTGACGGCTCTATCCGCTATCAGTCTCACGATTGAGCAGGGAGAATTCCTGGCGGTAACCGGCCGGTCCGGTTCCGGCAAGACCACGCTGCTTAACCTGCTCTCTGGGCTGGACCGGCCGAGCTCGGGGACGGTGCATTTCGACGGGAAGGACCTGGCGGAAATGAGTGAGGCGGAGCTGGTGGAGATGCGGCGGCATAAGATCGGTTTTGTTTTTCAGTCGTTCGGGCTCATGCCATTGTTGTCCGCCCAGGAGAACGTGGAATTGCCGTTGCATATTGGCGGCGTGTCGTGGCGGGAACGGAGGCAGCGGGCCGGCGACGCCTTGAAGGCGGTGGGGCTGGGCACCCGGACCCGCCACCGTCCCTTCGAACTCTCCGGTGGCGAACAACAAAGGGTGTCCATCGCCAGGGCGCTGGTAGCCCAGCCGGATGTGGTGTTTGCCGACGAGCCCACCGGAGAACTGGATACCGCCACCGCCCGGTCCATCGCCGAGACCCTGGGCGAGGTTGCCGCCTCCAGGCGGGCCACCGTGATCGTGGCAACTCACGATCTTGAACTGGCGGCCACCGCCCAAAGGCGTGTCGATTTGGTTGACGGCACGTTTGTGTCTCAAGGCTAGCGCCTAATCCACGTATCCCTTCCAGCACCATCTCATCCTTTCCCTGCGCCCCAAAAGGCTGAGAGTGGCGATGACGTTGAAGAAGGGCTATGCCGCCCATAGGCTAGATTCAGAACACGGAAAAATCAAACGCTAATACCTATGATGCGGCTGATTATTCAGAGGGCAGTCCAATGGGCAATTTGCACAGGGTCATATTCCCTCTCCTATTTTGGTTTTTCCTTT
>JADFPD010000143.1 GCA_022562475.1 Chloroflexota bacterium
GAACTACGAGCCCTTCATCATGCTGGCTTCGGCCGCGGCCGTCACCACCAGGATCAGGCTGATGACGAGCGTGATGCTGGCGCCGCTCCGGAACGAGGGCGTGCTGGCCAAGCAGGCCGCCAGCCTGGACGCCATCTCCAACGGACGCCTCACCCTGGGTTTTGGCGTGGGCCGACGGCCCGACGACTACAAGGCCGCGCCCGCCCGGTTCAACAACCGCGGCCGCCGGTTTGAGGAGCAGATCGCCTACATGAAGCGCATCTGGGCTGGTGAAGATGTTGACCCAGAGAACGACGTTGGCCCCGTCGGACCGCCACCCGTCCAGAAGGGTGGCCCCGAGATCCTGATCGGCGGCGGTACGCCCCAAGCCATCGCCCGCGCCGGCAGACTGGCCGACGGTTTCCTGGCCGCCGGCACCCAACCCGAAGCCGTGGAGGCCTCCTACCAGATGGTGGTCGACGCCTGGAAGGCGGAAGGCAGACCCGGCAAACCCCGCCTGGCCGCCGTGTGCTCCTACGCGCTGGGACCCAACGCCGCCGACGTGGTGGGCGGCTACATCCGCCACTACTACTCGTTCTTGGGCCCGGCCGCCGAGCAGATGGCCCAGAACGCCATCTCGTCCACCGAGGCGGTCACCGGCCTGATCCACGACCTGGAAGGCATCGGCATGGACGAACTGGTCTTCCTGCCCAGCGCCGCTGACATGGACCAACTGGACCGGCTCGCAGACATAGTCGGCTGAAAAAATATTGATGGTGATGAGAGATAAGAATGGAAAGCGATAGAGAATTTGCGGTATTCGGCGGGGGGTGCTTCTGGTGCACCGAAGCCGTGTTCTTGGAGATCAAAGGCGTGACCTCGGTCGCGTCCGGGTATTCGGGCGGCCACGTGGAGAACCCGAACTACTATCAGGTGTGCAACGAGACCACCGGCCATGCCGAAGTGGTGCGGATCGAATTCGACTCTGAACAGATCACTTTCAAAGAGCTATTGGAGGTGTTCTTCGCCACCCACGACCCCACAACCCTCAACCGTCAGGGCGCGGACCATGGCGCCCGCTACCGCTCGGTGGTCCTCCACACCAACGACGCTCAAAGAGACCAGACGGCGGAGTTCATCAAGGAGCTAGACGCCTCCGGCGGATTGCCTGGCCCGGTGGTCACTGAGATCGCTGAATTCGAGGCGTTCTACGAGGCTGAGCCCGAGCAC
This sequence comes from Chloroflexota bacterium, assembly GCA_022562475.1. Lineage (GTDB taxonomy): Bacteria > Chloroflexota > Dehalococcoidia > Lucifugimonadales > UBA3495 > UBA9611. The sequence continues at coordinate 1,210 of JADFPD010000143.1, forward strand.
CGGCAGTTCTACTCGAGAAACTCGAGCAGCATGTATTGCCAGGTCGTGATCAGTCCCAAGGTCGCCAAGGTGCGCCAGAAATTCGCCAAAAGCCTGCGGTCGTAGCCGACTGCCAAGGAATAGGGGTAATACCCGAACAGGCTCATTGCAGAAACCGCCCAGGCCCAATCCCGCTCGTGGTGAGGTTGCCGAACCATTGCCCGGGTCAGGTCGAGGCTCTCTGGTAACCAAAATTGGCTAATGCGGTCCTTCGACGGGCCCAGGAAGAACAGGTGCAACGCCGAGGGCCGGTTCGTTAGCTTTCTTAGAGCGAGACATCGCATTGTTGGATAGTCATCCCGGGCGGATTGTCCGGGCCTGATTGTCACGGCCTGATTGTTCCGGTTAGAAGATCAAGGACCCTCCCCGATGAATATTGAAGGCGGCCTTTTTACCGATCTTGTGGTGATCTTTGCCGCCGCCGCTGGGGGAGGTCTGGCCGCGCGGTTGCTCCGGCTACCGGCCCTACTCGGCTACATCGCTCTCGGTTTACTCATCGGCCCAGGCGTATTCGAATTCGTCGACGATCCGGAGCGCGTCGAGACCTTTGCCAACTTAGGCGTTATCCTGCTGCTTTTCGCCATTGGAATAGAGATTTCCTTCCGGGAAATTTACCAGATGACCCGCGTTGTGGTGGGAGTGGGAATCGTCCAGATAGTTCTCACCGCCTCCGCCGTCTATCCGCTTGGTTTCTACGTGCTGGGCTTCAGCAGCGAAGAGGCCGCCGTTTTGGGTTTGGTGGCCGCGCTCAGCAGCACCATGGTTGTGCTGAAAACTTTGAGCGACCAGGGTGAGCTTCACAGCCTCCACGGCCGGATCCTAACGGGGGTGCTCCTGGTACAGGACCTCGCCTTTGTTCCGATCATCGCGCTGCTTCCTGCGTTGAGTGGCGATGATTTTCTGTCCGACCTGGGCTTCGGGCTCCTCAAAGCCGGGGTCTTGCTGGGACTGATGGTCATTCTTGGGGGCAAGGGGATCCCCTGGCTATTAGACCGGGTCACCGCCTTGGGGTCCAGGGAAATATTCATCGTCACTGTAGTTTCGATAACCTTTGTCTCCGCAGCGGCCACCGAGAGTTTGGGGCTATCCGCGGCATTGGGAGCATTCGTCGCTGGATTGCTGCTCAGCGAGACCGACTTCGGCCACCGGGCTTTGTCCGAAGTCGTGCCGCTGCGAGACACTTTTGCCGCCCTTTTCTTCGTGTCCCTGGGCATGCTCACCGACCCCGGCTATTTGGCCGACAACCTTGATCTAGTGCTGCCATTGGTTGCCGCCATAATATTCGTGAAATTCGTATTGACAGCCGTAATGGTACGCGCCTTTGGATTCCTTCCTCATACATCGGTGTTGACCGGTCTGGGAATGGGGCAGATCGGTGAGTTTAGTTTCATCCTCGTGGGGTCCGCCACGACCCTCGGGATAGTCACCCAGGATTTCTTGACGCTGACTGTTATTTCCGCGGTGATAACCATGGCGCTGACTCCTCTCATGTTGGCCGGCGGGTCCCAAGCCGTTAACCGGTTGGGACACCGGGTTGCAATCTTGAGCCCCCACCGGCTGAGCAACAGAAGTCCGGAAGATCAGGTACCGCCTATGCAGGGCCACGCCATTGTCTGCGGGCTGGGCCGCGTGGGCCACCTGGTGGCAGACGAACTCATCGAGCACAATGTACCGGTCATCGGGGTCGACCTCGACCCATACGTGGTCGCTGAATGGAAGAGCCTGGGACGCCAAGTGATTCACGGATCCAGCGATAGCGAGACCGTGCTGGAGGCTGCCCGGGTCAAGGACGCCCGCCTGATGGTTATCAGTGTGGGGGACCCGATCGCGGCTTGGCTCACTGCCCAGCATGCCCTGCGCGTCGCGCCGGACCTGGACATTGTGGCCAGGGTCCATTGGCGGGACGAGGGAGAACGGTTCCAGGGGTTGGGAGTGCAGGAAGTGGTCTGGCCTCAGATGGAAGCCGGGCTGGAGATACTGCGCCACGCACTCTACCGGTTTCATACCGATCCGACGGAGGTCGAAACTTTGGTGGCCAACCTGCGTGACCACCTGAGCTTTGGAGAATCCGACAGCGTCGAAGCGATGATGGAGCGGGAGAGCGGGGACGTGCCCATCGTGGACCCGGGACCGGATCACGGTGACGGCGAAAGTCCGCCGGATTAAGCGGGTACCCCAATTGGAACACTAGCCAACCTAATTTGGCTGCCTGGGAGGTTGCAGGTCTACTCGCAAGCCCCCTTTTCGTTAATCATCGTCAATGTATAATGCGATATCTTCCGGCAGATGCGGGTGGGACCATGGCTCAATCCCCCGAATTCGAGCATATATCGACCGATGTTATCTATCTGCACCTGAAAAGGCGGGTGGAGCGGGAATTGCAATTTTATTCCGAAGACCAATTCCCGTCGTCCGACGAATGGGACACTGTTACCACGGATGTGAAAGCCGCGCACCCCGGCTTGGAGAAGACCAGGGAGGCCACTAGGCTCGCCAACGAATTGTGGCGGCGATGGAAGTTACCCACGCTCTTTTTCATGCGGAGCCACGCGGTTGTCGACGAACGGCTGGCAGCATTGACCGAATACGGCGAAGGCGGTAATTGGACTCATTGGCGTGACCATACCGACCGGTGCCAGCGAAGCCGGCTGGCTGCTAACGGTTTCTTCGGGGCCGCGGACTGTGATTGTGGAAGAGGACCGCTGTCGGTGGCCGGGCCAACCCTTGCTTCTTTGGATTACGCTTTGCCTAATCTCCCGAACGTTGGAGAGCCTCTGTCCAAGAAGTCCAACGACTTCTTTTTCTGGATAATCGATGACCTCGATTTTCGCCAATTGCTCGGGTTCGAATCCGTGGGGAAGAGCGATGTCATTGCCGCCGGAGAATCCCATCCCGATACTGCTATCGCCGCGACGTGCCGGGCACTAGCATCGTTGATGGAGACCCAAATGGACTTCCGATTGGAGGGAGCTGCGTTATACGAAGCGTTCGCATCGGCGATCAAACCGGAATTCCCGACGATAAATGTCCTCGCGGACGAGTTGACCGGTGCAACCCCAACGATGTCGCCTTGGAGCAGTGATCAAGAAGGATTGCCAAGGAATTTCCCTCCTAAACTATTGCCGGTGCTTTCCTCCGAACTACGTTCTTGGGTCCAGGGCCGGAATTTTAATCCTCGCGTTCATCTGACTGGGACCGGCGACAGCGCGGAGTTGCACATCTGGTGGCGGAAGCAATTGGACCATTCTCTGGAGAAAGGACCTCCCCCTGCGTTCATACTCGACCCGACTGCCGATCCCAGTCTCCTGAACAAGATATTCGAAGTTACCGCAACTTTCACCAAAGATGTCCCGTCTTGGCCGAAGAACGTAATAGTTCACCAGTGGGTTGACGACTTGGTTACCCGGAACGCCCTGGGAATGCGGTCTAAAACCAACCAGATGTCGGCATTGGGCAAGGCCGCCCGCAACAGATGGTTTAGCCGGATCCAGAAATCGTTGGACCGATATCCCCGGGATTGGAGCATCGGCATCGTCACGCACAAAGAGATTGAAGACGAGACAAGGGAAGCTATCGAGCTGATGGGTTTTAACGACGTGCATTCGATGCAATACGGGGCGGCACGAGGCTCAAATGAGCTTGAGAACGTAAAAATCCTCGTTCTGCTCGGATTTCCGGTCCCCGATATCGATGCTTTCAAAGAAGAGGCTCAGGCATTTCTTTACGATGAGCGGCAACTGGACTTCAACTGGGAGATCAGAGAACAATTTCTCGATCTAACGAACGGCGGCACGGCGGCCGTGCAGGTAAGTGGCTACTGGAACGGCCAGGTCGCCGCTTATTTCCGGCAAAAATGTCAGTCGGGGCTTTATCAAGCGTTACATCGTATCCAGCCGTACTTGGTGGCGCCCGACGACGAGCGGCACATCTTCATCTACACGAACATGCCGGTCCAAGATGTGGTTGTCGACGAACTGATTCGAGGCCCGGAGAGTCAACGGGTCGTCGACCGCCACGACCGGGTCATGCAATTTCTTCGGGATGAGCTCGAGGAGAGCGACCGGCTGAGTGTGCGCGCATTGGCGGAACTACTTTCGCCCCTGGAAGACATGTCCATCGACACCCTTCTGGAGTGGGTCCAGGAGAACGGCGAAAGCCTGGCCGCCGAAGCGAAATTTTCGTTCATGCCGGGCCATCGCGGGCAGGTGGCCCGGTTCGAGAAGCAAAGGCATGAATCCGAAGGGCGCCCGTGACAATCAGTGACCTGATAGGGCGGTGACATTTTCTGCCCGGTCTGGGCGCTACGGCTTCGGTTAATTTCATCTAGTGGAGTCCGGCGTTCTGGCGATGAAATCGAAGCCCCACCGCATCGATGCGGTGGGGCTTTTTGGTTAGGACTAGGGTGAACGCCGTCGATCGACGCTCGAGCTACCGGGTCTCGTATGAGATTTCCCTATGGATTAAGCTCGTCTAAGGAGCGGCCGCCGCCAATTTGGCAAGCGCCGCACCCAGCTTTTGGAGGGACGGGCCGTCTACGACCGTGGTTAGGCTAGCCAATTTGCCGTCCCTGGCGACTGCCTCATACGAGCCGCTAAGTACGTCGACACCGATCGCAGTAAAGTTATCGCCGGTGAGCGCAAACTTTCCGCTGCCATTGGCGCCGTCGTATATCTCATCGGAGAAAGTTAATTTGGTATTGTCTTCCATCTGGCCGGCCAGCCTGACCATGAACGCCGACTTGCCGGTAACGGTCAATTTCTCGGCGCCTCCAGGTCCCGGCACCTGGGTGAATACGAAATCATCGGTTAATAGATCGCCGAATTTCGCCAAGTCTTTCGCAGCCAACGCATCCTGATAGGCCTTGTTGATCTGTTCCGTGCTCGGAGGCGCTAATTTGGCAAAGGCTGCGCCCAGCTTCTGGAGGGATGGGCCGTCTACGACGGTGGCTAGGCTGGCCAATTTCCCATCCCTGGCGACTGCCTCATAGGCCCCGCTGAGTACATCGACACCGATCGCTGTAAAGTTATCGGCGGTAATGGCAAACTTTCCGCTGGCGTTGGCGCCGTCGTAGATCTCATCGGAGAAGGTCAATTTGGTATTGTCTTCCATCTGGCCGGCCAGTCTGACCATGAACGCTGACTTGCCGGTAACCGTTAATTTCTCGGCGCCTCCAGCTCCCGGCACCTGGGTGAAAACGAAATCGTTGGTCAATAAATCGCTGAATTTAGCCAGGTCTTTCGAAGCCAACGCGTTCTGATAGGCCTTGCTGATCTGTTCCGCGTTCAGTTGCGGCGGCGGTGTGGGCTCTGTATCCCCGCCA
>JADFPD010000049.1 GCA_022562475.1 Chloroflexota bacterium
TGCTACTCGGACGGCCCCGACCCCCTATCCGCCGTCACCGCCTTCTTCGACGCGCCGCCGTATCCAATCGTCTGGGGAGACGTAGAGTACCTCTGGGCCGAACGCCTAGCCGACGACCCCGCCAACGGCCATCTTGGGGACTACGAGCGGGTGTATGTGGAGACGCTGCGGGCGCGGTGGGAGAGTGGTGGGGAGCCGGCGGGGTAGGGGTAATCGCCGAGGATTGAGGATACAAAGAGCATTTAGCTCGGCGGTATTATGTGCGCAGACGTCGAATTGTTGCTTGGGGCCTCTAGCCGACGTAGTAAGTTTCGGGACCCACACTATGCAATAATTAAACCATGCATATAGAGTCACTCGAAGTGACACGGTTCCGCGGTATCCAGAACATCTTTCTCACTTTTGAACCGGGATTGACGGTTTTGGTCGGGGAAAACAATATCGGCAAAAGTTCAGTTGGATTAGCCTTAGCTAGGGTGCTTTCCGCAGGAGCCACCAATAATAACTCGTTTCTTGATGAAGATCGTTATTACGGTTCTAACGATCCCTTCACCATCGACGTTGGTATAAGGTTCTCTGACCTTGAGTACAACGAATTAATTTGGGAGCACATTATCCCTGGCCAATTAGATCAAAGCCGCGTTCAGATTCTGGAGGAATGGTTACCTAATCAAGATGAGATTGCCCATTTGGTGTTCAGGAACCAAGGGGTGGAATTGGAATGTGGTTCATTAACAACCTTCCAGTCAACTATCGGAAAACGGGCCAATGCGATTGACGGCCGTTGGCAATCATTTGTACGGACCGGCGTGCCGGCGGATTGGAATTCGAGAGACTCTCTAGACCATGTGTTGAGTGCTCGTTCTTATGACCTGGGGATTCCAATCGCACAGCAGATTTCCCAAAAACTCTTCGATAAATACAAATTGATATCAGAATTCCGCAGCCCTGTTTCATTGACATCAACAGGTGCATTTGAATCAATGGCAGGACCGGAAACCGCGGGAGTGTTGTTCAATTTGAAAAACAGCCCAATTCTCTCTGACAGGCAGCGTTTTGAACAAATCGTTCATACGTTCCATCAATTTTTTCCTCGCTTCCATGTCGAAGTTGTCTCTATCGCTCCAGGCTCGGCTAACCCTGACATACAATTCATTGAAGAAGGCCGAGACAACTATCTCTCCCTAAGCCAGGTTAGCGCAGGGGTACATGAGGTGCTTACTCTAATCACTAACCTAGTGGGTAAAGAAGGTCTCATTTGGTTCCTCGAGCATCCAGAAACCCATTTGCATCCTCACGCCATGCGATCGCTCACTTCACTATTTGCCGAAGCTTCGGAGCGCAACCAGATAATCGTTGTTACACACGATCCACATTTCATTGATCCTCGATCCCCGCACAGTTTGAGAAGATTTTGGTGGACGCCCGAATCAGGCACAGCTACATATCGTCTGAACCCTGAAGTTTCCGATAGAGTGGTCGGTCAAATTGCGACGGCGCTACGCAATTTGGGTCACCGAGAAGTACTGTTTGCGCGAGCAGTCATCTTGGTAGAAGACGAAAGCCAGGAGTTGTTCCTGAAGATGGTAGCCCCAACGCTCGGTCACGACGTGGACTCGGCAAGCATATCTATCATTCCGGTAGGAGGAGACGGAGCCTTTCGACCATACGTTAGTCTTTTAGAATCGTTGGGGATTCCACACGTAGCATTGCGGGATAAGACATGGGGCGAAAATCAAAATTACCCGCCCGAGAGATACTTCGCTCTGGAAGCCGAATTAGAGTCGTATCTAGACTCTAAAGGACTTGGAGATATCCGAGAAAGAATTCAGTCTGAAATTGGCACAGCAAAACCGCGAGTGGCTTCGCAACTAGGAAGCGAGCTATCCGCCGATTTGGTTCCCGAAATTTTTTCCGAATTACTTGCCGCCGCCGTTGAATTAGCGGATGGTAGACCTTTAGGGGTCCCGGTCAATTTGGCCGAAAAGGAATTCACCGAGTGATTCTACTCTCGTACCGGTCACTCTGCCTCAGTACATCCAAGTAATCGCAGCCAACAGCACCCCATCATCACCCCGGCTACCCAGACTCCAGTTACGATGGTCCCCCACTCCCAGCCGTCCAGGGCCATGGCACGCATGGCTTCCATGACGTAGGTTAAGGGGTTGATCTTGACGGCCACTTTGGACCAGCCGGTTAGCTGGTCCTCGGGCGTGAAGGCGGTGGTGAGGAAGATGACGGGGAAGAACAACAACCCGGCCGCCTGGGCGTTCCGGGTCTTCAGGGCGAGAAGATGGTCACTCGCTGACTTGTGAAGAGGAGGTTGTTCGGGTTATCGATGCGACCAGACGCTTGATCTCTGAGTACTCAAAAGGCTTGGCCAAAACTAGATTGGGCACCCCTTCAAGGAAAGACGCTGTCTCCGGATTCATCGTATCACCGGTCACGAAGAGAACCCTTGCCGCCGCCGCCGGGTCCGAGTCTTCTATCCAGCCGTATAGCTCCTGACCACTGATTCCAGGCAGTCTCAGATCGATGATGATACAGCCGTAGGCGGTCTCATTGATCTTTAGCCAGGCTTCTTCTCCATTCTCCGCAAGATCAACCGAATATCCCTGGGACACGAAACGCCTGCCCAAGATATTCCGTAGGTCAATCTCGTCATCGACGACCAAGATGCTCGATTTGCCGGCCGCTGGAACAACCGGAGATTCCTCCAGCCTTTCCTTGGCCTTCGACTCCACCCCGCCCGCGATGGGGACCTCAATATGGAAGGTAGCGCCCTGTCCCGGTGTACTCTCCGCCCAGATCCGGCCGCCATGCTGGGACAGTATTCCGTGCGAAACACTGAGACCAAGTCCTGTTCCGGCCCCAACGTCTTTGGTTGTGAAGAACGGTTCAAATATCTTCGCTAATCTGTCCGCTGGAATTCCCGGCCCATCATCCGAGACGCTGATGCGTACATTCTCGGCCACGGTTGATCCGGTTACCGTGAGCATCCCACCTCGATTGGCGGCGGCACATGCCTGCTCGGCATTGTTGATTATGTTTAACACCACCTGTGTCATTAGGTGCGTGTCCATGGTTACCAGGGGCAGGTCTGGCTCGATGTTTACCACGGTGTGAATGTTGTTGATCTTAAATTCTTGGGCTTTTATTTCCAGCACCCTGATCACCAAGTCTGAGAGGTCCGACTCAGTCATGTCGGCGTCTGATTTACGGGCGAATGCCAAAAGGTTGTTAACGATCTTGGCCGCCCGTTTACCCTGTTCTGAAATCACCTCAAGGCCATGCCTATAGGAGTCCGGAAGGTCCTCGCCAAGCAACTGTTCAGAGTAGAGGATTATCGAAGCTAGAGGGTTGTTTATCTCGTGGGCCACGCCCGCCGAAAGCTGCCCGATGGACGCCAGGTGACTGGACTCGATCATCCGCTGCATCGTGGATTTCTGTTCGGTGATATCCTCGGCGATGCCGGCCAGCCGGTACAGGCGCCCTTCCTCATCCTTGACCGGAAAACCGCGAGCGGAGAGCCATCGAACCGCTCCATCACTTCGGACAACTCTAAACTCTGTGTCGATCTCGCCGGTAACTCGCTGCCTCTCGATCTCAGATATCACCCGGTCTCGGTCTTCCGGATGGACCAACGCGATCCAACCGAAGTAATCGTCGTAAAACTGTTCGGCAGAATAGCCCCAGATGTCCTCGGCGTTGGGGCTAACGTACAACATCCGTTTTTCGCTTATATCAAGCAACCAGAATGCCCCGCGCATATTCTCGGCCATCTGCCTAAACCGCCCTTCGCTCTCCTTGAGTTGTTCTTCAGCCTCCCTTCGATAGACTTCCGATTTATAGTCCGCGAATGCGCCGGCCACCAGGCTACCCAGCCTTTCGGCTTTGGCCAGGTCCTTTTGGGAAAAGGGCCCCGAACCCCGGTTAAATCCCATGGTGCCAATAACCTGGTCCCCGACGATCAAAGGAACACCGATGAGATAAGGCTGCTTGGCGGCGGTAAACAGTCCAGCGCGCGGGAACTTTGGGTTCAACCCCTCGCGGTCGTCCAGGCGAAAGCGTTGGCTGATTCGGGACCAGACAACCTCTTCTAATGCGGTGCCGTCGATCCGCTGGGCTTTCCCAACAGGGTAGTCCGGTATCTGGTCCCCGATCATGAATTCGGTGATAAAGGTGTTGTTCGCGAGATTCACCGAGTTTAAAGACAGCCGCTCGAAGTCGATTATCCTTGCTCCTTCCGCCGCAAATTTCTCGAAAACATCGGGGCCGACCAAAGGCGCGCTAACGATACGGCCAATGTTGGCCTCCACCTCGTTGGCTTCTTGGAGTTCCGCCTTGGCCATGATCATCCCGACCACATCGGCGATTCCGGCCAGCACTCGGACCGTTTCATCTCCGTAATGGTTGATCAATCTGGCGGCGAATCCGAGAGTAGCAACATTATGTCCATCTACTTGGACCGGGATGCTTAAAGCGGAACGGATCCCCAATCCTAAATATCCTAGATCTGGCGATTCGAGGCCGGCATAGTCTTCGATCACGACCGGGGTTTTTTCGGCGAGAGCCTTGGCCGATAGGCTGGTTTCTCTCATTGGCCGGGGGATATGGGCGCTTTCGGGGAGTGGGGAACGACTGAAGTAGGAGACCAGATTTAAGGTGGAATTGTCCGGGTCAAATTCACGCAACGTAACGAATTCCGAGCCGGTGAAATCGGCCAGGACCGATAAGACCAGTTCACATTTTTCCGAGAACGGGAGCGGCCCGGTCAGAATCTGTGTCGTGACGACCAATGTTTCTAATTCTGAGGAGGGCCGTTTGGGAATCTTCATTGAATCTACGCGGAAACTACACGGCGCTGAAGAATCGATCAGATTGAATGACTGACGGGCCTCAGTATTCCGCCGGACCGAATCAGAATCCAGGCCCATCTTGGCCGCGGCAATGGCCCGATTGGACCAGACTGATGGCCCAAAAGGGCCAATCCCGGAAACCTGAACGATCAGGACCAGCGCTGGTAGCTAAAGCCGGCCGCCCCCTACGCCGTCTGGCGCCGGTACATCCACGTCGTCGCCGCCAGCAGCACCGCCAGCATCAGGCAGGCGACCCAGACCCCGGTGAGTATGGTCGGCCAGTCCCAGCCTTCGAGCACGATGGCGCGCATGGCCTCCATGACGTAGGTTACTGGGTTGATCTTGACCGCCACTTTGAACCAGCCGGAGAGCTGGTCCTCGGGCATGAAGGCCGTGGTCAGGAAGATGAAGGGGAAGAACAACAAACCGGCCGTCTGGGTCGCCTGGGCGTTCTTGGTCTTGAGGGCGATCATGATCCCCAAACAGGACCACACCAGGCCGAAGACAACCGCCAGCGCCAGCATGAACAATATCCCCAACACTCCGGCCTGAAAATGGACCCCCACCGCCAGGGCGAGGCACACGATGATCAACGCCTGCAGCAATGCCCTGGTGCCGGAGACCATCAGCGTGCCGAATAAGATGGAGAAGCGGTTGATGGGCGCCAACAGCAGCTTGTCGAAGTAACCCGACATGATGTCCATCAGCAGGGAAAACCCTGAATCCGTGCCGCTGAAGACCACAACCTGCACCACGATCCAGGCCACCAAGAAGGCGCGGTAGTCCTCGGTGCCGAACCCGCCAAGACTGATGGTCCGGTCGAACATGGCCCCAAATAGGATGAACAACAAGGCGGAGATGAACAACGGCGCTATGACGTTGGCCGGGACCCCCAGCCAGGTCTTGAGATTCCTCCGGTAGATGAAAAAGGTCTCACTCAGAATCGCGCCCATCAGCCTCTCCTCCTCATTAAACCCTTCGGCGCAGGCCCATCAGCGGGCGGAGGGACTGGCCATACGCGTCGCCTTCGCTGTTGTCCGCCCGGATAGTGCGCCCGGTGTGTTTCAAAAAGACATCGTCCAGGGTGGGCCGGGAAACGGCCAACCGGGCGATCTCAATATCGTTCTCGATCATTAGTTTTAGAATGGCCGGCGCCGAAGCGTCGCCGTCCCGGACGTGCACCACCAACCCCTCCTCGTCCAGGGAGCTGCCTGTTACGTAGCTCTGGCCGCCCACCAGGGACAGGGCCTTCTCGTATAGCTCTTGAGACGAAATCGATATGCGCACCACATCGTCCCCCATCTCTTCCTTCAGGGCTTCGGGCGTGCCCTCGGCAACGATCAGGCCGTCGTCGATGATGGCCAGGCGCTGACACAAGTGGTCCGCCTCCTCCATCATCTGAGTTGTCAGCAGGATGGTCGTCCCCTGGCCATGGAGCTCGTTCAGGTGGTCCCAGATGGCCAGGCGGCTCTGAGGGTCCAACCCGGTGGTCGGCTCGTCCAAGAACAGGATCTCGGGACGGTGCACCAGGGCCCCGGCCAAGTCGATGCGGCGGCGCATGCCTCCGGAGTAGGTACCCACCTTCCGGCCGGCGACGTCGGTCAGGCCCACCAATTCCAGTAGCTCCTCGGCCCGTCTCTTGGACTCCTTGCGGCCCAGCTTATACAGCAAGCCCTGCATCACCAGGAAATCCATGCCCGAGGACAGGTCGTCCAGCCCCACTTCCTGCATGGCGAACCCGATGGCCTTCCGCACATCCATGGACGATTGCTCTACGTCGAAACCGGCCACGGTGACCCGTCCCGACGTCTTCTTCAGCAGGGTGCTCAGTATCTTGATGGTCGTGCTTTTTCCGGCCCCGTTGGGCCCCAGGAAGCCGAAGAACTCGCCCCGTCCAACGGAGAAATCGATGCCCGAGAGGGCCTTCACGTTGCCCGGATATACCTTAACTAGGTCTTGGACCTGGATGATATTTTCGACGTTCACTCCCTGAGCGCCTCCGATGTCGGTGTCCGGTCAACCGAAGTATCTGGTAGATTGACGGTTACAAGTTACCAGATTATCGAAGGCGCGAGAGGGGGACGGCAAGATGCCCTACGCAGACATACGCGGCGGGCGGTTCTGGTTCAAAGAAAATGGGCGGCACGGCACGCCGGTGGTGTTCCTCCACGCGGCGTCGGGCACCAGCGATAGCTGGGGACTCCAGGAGCCGGCGTTCATCGAGGCGGGATACCGATGCGTCGCCTACGACCGGAAGAACTGGGGCCGTTCTGAATCGACCAGCCCAGCGGGGTCGGCCGCGGACGACCTGGAAGCCTTGGCCGTTCATCTGGGTCTCAACCGGTTCCATCTGGTTTCGACCGCCCTGGGCGGGATAATCGGACTGGACTACACCGTGGAATACCCGGACCGCGTGATCAGCCTGACCGTCTCCAGCAGTTTCACGGGGGTCCAAGACCAGTCATATCTGGATGTCCAAAATCGGCTGCGGCCGCCGGAGATCTCGGAGCTGCCCATCGTGCTGCGGGAGGTGGGGCCGTCATACCGGGCCATCAACCCGGAGGGCACGGCTCGGTGGCTGGAGATCGAGGAATCGAGCCGCCACGAGATCGGCCCCGAGGAGAGCCAAACACCCCGCAGCCCCATGACCTACGCCCGCCTGGCCACCATGGAGACGCCGGTGCTGCTGCTGACGGGCGGGGCCGACCTGCTCTCTCCCCCGGCGATGATGAAGTTGGTGGCCGACCACATACCCGGCTGCCGGTTCGAGGTAGTCCCGGAAGCCGGCCACGCCGCCTTTCACGAGCAGCCAGAGGTCTGGAACCGGCTGGTGTTGGAGTTCATCGGGGAGCATGGGGCGTAGAACTGAGCCCGCCGCGCCGGCCCCCTCTTCAGCTACACAAGGAAATGCAGCTCTCCGGCATTAATGGTCTAGATATAAAATTGATCGAGTCTGAAGATTCCGATTCAAACAGCGGTGGACTCGTATTCTCAGGCCCTACCCGATCTGGGTCCATCAGACGATGATAGCGGTGTGCAGTTTTTCATGTTAGGGTGTTCGCAACTGATAAGAACGTTGGAAATCCTGCATTCCGCCCACCGTCGCCGGCCTCCGGCAAATGTGCGGAATCAGGCAGCAGCCGGCGATGTTCAACTTGAGGAGTATCTGTCATGACCGATCTACCGCTATTTCCGGTTACAGTCGTTGGAAGTATGCCTAGGTCCGCAGACCTTGTGCGGGCCCTCCGAAAAAAGGAGGCAGGCGAGATATCATTTGAAGAGTTCAATGCCGTGGCCGACAAAGAGGTCGTGGCGACGCTGGAACTGCAAATAGAGGCCGGCGTGGACATCGTCAGCGACGGTGAGCAGCGCCGCGACAATTTCTACTCATACGTGGTAGACAAGTTACACGGCATGCAGCTCATGAAAGTATCCGAGCTCCTGGACTACGCCAAAGACCGGGCAAGACTTGAGGAGGTATTGCGGGCGTTGGACGTGCCCGCATTCGCCATCAGGAGTCCCATCGTGATCGATAAACTGACCAAGAAAACCGGTCTATCCCTGGACGAGGCCGCGTTCGTCAAGGAACACTGCGACCTCCCCGTCAAAGTCCCGATCCCGGGCCCTTACATGCTGACGCGCTCGGCCTGGTTCGAAGGTCTGTCGGACAAAGTTTACTCTTCGCCAGATGCGCTGGCGGAGGACGTGGTTGCGATACTGCGCGAAGAGGTCTTGGCGTTGAAAGAGATGGGCGTGGATTTTATCCAATTCGACGAACCGATATTGAGCCAGGTGGTGTTCGGCGAGGAGTCCAAGGAAACCTTCATGTGCGCCGCGTTGCCGGACCGCCGCGACCCCACCGAAGAACTGGAGATGGCTGTCCGGTTGATGAACGAGACCATGGAGGGCATCACCGGGGTGCGGACCGGCGTCCACGTGTGCCGGGGCAACTGGAGCCGAAAGGAAGAAGTCCTGCTGACCGGCAACTATGGTCCCATGCTGCCATACCTGGTCCAGATGAATGTCGACCAATTGGTGCTTGAATGCGCCACTCCCCGGGCCGGCGAGATGGAGGTATTCAAAGAGTACGCCAACGAGAAGGAGATCGGTCTGGGGGTGGTTAATCCACGCACCGACGAACTGGAATCCACCGGTCAGATCGTTAGCCGTGTCAAAGAACTGCTGCAGTACTTCGATGCTGACAAGATCTTCCTGAACCCGGACTGTGGCTTCGGCACCTTTGCCGAGCGCAACGTCAATGATGCCGCCGGGGCGTTCAAAAAACTCAAGGTGATCGCCGAAGCGGCGAAGATTCTACGCAAGGAATACGCTTAAGCAAGAACCAAGGCTTGGGAGCTTTGCGGCCAGGACCGCAAGAAATTCGTGAGATTAGGAAGGGGGCTGATATGACGCAAGAGAACTTACTAAACGGACTTCCCCAAGAGAAACTCAAGGAAGTGCTGGATTCGTTCAAGGACCCCGAGGTATTCAACGCGGTGACCGGACCGTGGAAATCCCGCGTCGTCTGGCAGGACGGCATGCGGGCCAAGGCATACATGCGGACCCACATGGTGGAGATGGACGAGCCCGGAGACCTGACCGCCACGGATGTCGCGGCCAGCGCTCATGAACAATTGTTGTCGGCCATCGGTAGTTGCATGACCGTTGGATTCGTGATCAACGCCACCAAAAGGGGCGTCAAGATCCACGACTTGGAAATCGCCGTTGAGGGCTATTTCGACAACATCCGAGTATGGGCCGGCGTCGAAGGCGAGGGCAACCCCGGTTACGGCAAGATCAGCGCCAAGGCTTTCGTGCGCGCCGACGCCGATGAATCGGTGCTCAAGGAGATCTGGAAGCTGGCGGTCGACGGCTCACCCGTTACCCAGACAATCCGCCACGGCAACGAGGTGGAGACCGAGTTAGAAGTGATTGGTTGATGGCCACTTTCGTATCCGCGGACTGGGTCCGGGAGCGGCTGGGCGCCACTGGCGTCGTGGTAATCGACCCCAGATCAGCCATGCGCTATCTGATGGGGCATTTGCAGGCGGCCGTGAGCATGCCCTATAAAAAGCTGACTGACGCCCAAGGAAAGTTGCTCCCAGACTCACTGCTAGCAGAAGCTCTGGGTCAGATAGGCCTGGGCGACTGGGACACCCCGGTGATCTACGATGGGCGCGACGGCCGGAACGCCGCCATGCTCGCGTGGGTGCTGGAGTATCTGGGCCGTGATGACGTTCACATCATGGATGTCACTTTTCAGCGCTGGGTGGACGAAGGCGGCGAGATCTTCTACCGCCCCGTTACGGCAGATTCCCGAAAATTCTCTGCCCGGCCAAAACCGCAATTCAGAGCAGCGTTGGCCGACGTCTCCGCCAACTCCGGCGCCAAAGTCGTGGACCTGCGCAGCAGAGACGAATTCGATGGCGATGAAGAGATGGACGAACGGCCCGGCCACGTACCCGGTTCGCTTAACATCGAATGGAGTGAGTTAGCCGGGGACGACGGCCAACTCCTTTGCACCGAAGACAAGGCCCGTGGTTTATTGGAAGCGGCGGGTGTGCGCCCAGGGGACCCAGTCGTAGCATTGTGCCGTTCTGGCGTGCGGGCTGCGTTGGGCAGCTTGGCCTGGCGGCGGTTGGGCTATGACGTGCGGCTGTATCCCGGATCGTACCTCGAGTATATGGCCAGCGGCCTGCCCGTCGAACGCTAGTTTTCGGCCAGCGGCGACCATAAGTGAAATATGACCGGGAGCTAGAGGACCAATGGTTGTAGATAGCTACAAATGGCTGCCTTACAGGCTGTCGGCCTGGATGCAGATGGAATGGCAGGCTCCCGGCGAACCTGCCACGACACCGTTTACTCCCCTGGCGAAGCCGTTGAACAGCACCAGGTTCGCGCTGTTGACTACGGGTGGACTGTATCTAAAGGGGCAGCAGCAACCCTTTGACGTTGAGCGGGAAGCCCGGGAACCCGATTGGGGTGACCCAAGCTACCGTGTCATCCCCAAGGAGACCATGTTGGGGGAGATCGAGGTCGCCCACACCCACTACAACCCTGCGGACGCGGTGGAAGACCTCAACATCCTCCTGCCGATTCACCGGTTTACCGAGCTTGAAAAAGCGGGTGAAATCGGCTCGTTGGCGCCCAGCGCTTACTCAGTTATGGGCTACCAGGGCCATCCCGTCCCTGACTACACGCAGTGGCAAGAAAGGTATGGTCCCGAGATTCTGGAGCAGATGAAAGCCGAGGGAGTTGAGGCGCTGCTGCTCACACCGGCTTGACCGGGTTGCTGCAAGGACGTGCTGGTTCTGGCGCGTATGTTTGAAGAGGGCGGCATCAGCACCATTCTCGTGACCATGATGCCCTCTTGGGCAGAGAAGTACGGCGTCCCTAGGGCGGTGGCCGTGGAGTTTCCGTTCGGCCATCCGCTGGGGCTTCCCGGCAGCCTGCATATGCAAACCGCGGTGATCAAAGACGCCCTAAAATTACTGGAAGAGTCCACCGGACCGAATACGATCGTGCACCTAGAGCACGCTTGGCCGGAAGACGAGACCGAATGGCGGCGGAAATGGCAGCCCGAGGCGGCTTCACCCCTGATCGCCAAGTATCTGGACCAGATCCGTGCGATAAAGACCTAGCCGGCCACTCCTCCACTGCGTCTGCTTCCTGGAATTTGGTCACGATAGAACAGATATACCTATGTTCGTTCAATGTTTGGCGGTTGACTCCCGATGCACTTATGGAACGCCGCCGATCGCAGGACGAATGGTGTAAGTCGAGGACCGTCGTCCCGGACACGAAATCCGCTCCTCAGACTAGAAGATCGTCCCGATCAATCGGGACGCCCCTACGCTTCCGCCGTTCCGGCGCAGGCTGGAATCGGGGAACTCGCTGGACCTAGCACCTATACCGGCGCAAGTCAGTACTGCTGCGCCATATCTCGAGGTCCCGGCCTTCGCCGGAAGGACGGTTTGGAAAACACCGGTCACTAAACGCACCATACCTACGTGGGGCCATGGCAGATTTCCGTGATACTATATCCGCCGATGAGGGCCAAAGTCGGTATAGCCATATTCGCAGCCTTGACGGTTACCCTGTTCACCATGGCCGCGGTCCACAACAATGACCTGTTCTGGGGCGACGTGACGATTCTATCCGCCTTGCGAGTCGACGATAAGACCTGGCAGCAGTTCTTCGCACGGTTTGATACGACACCAAATTTAAGCCTTGGTTTCGTTCTGGTAGTTTCCGCCGCCCTCTGGTTGGGCAAGAAAAAGTTGGAAGCAGTTGCATATTTATTGCTCCTCCCAGCTTTGTTGCTTACGGTCTCATTCCCAAAGATCTTCGTAAAGCGGCTCCGGCCAGAAGGTGCATTGGAGGGAATGACCAACAGTTTCCCAAGCGGCACCGCCACGGTATCGGTCCTGGTGTTGGGCTTTTTGATATTCCTGGTTGGCGAATTCGTTGGCCCCCGAAACCTCCGCATAGGGATTCAGGTGGCGCTGGGAGTAGTCATTACGCTGTTAGGCGTGTTCAGACTGTTGGCCGGTGAGCATTGGCCCAGTGACATCGTCGGTGGCTATATGGCCGGAGCGATGGCGCTGATTGCTGTCATTTGGTTGTACCGCAAGCTGCGGAAAATACAATTCCGGCCTGGTCAGGCCAAGCCGCAGCCTAGCGTAGGCCAAAACCCGGCTGACTAATTATTCTTCGCGAATTCCCGCAGAGCCCCGAAATCCGATTTGAAGCCTTCGGTCAACGCGCGGCGGTCGGTGCCGTGGAGGATGAAGCGGGCGCCCTGGGATATCCAGTATGTGGATAAGTCCGGGGTCTGCTGGTGGACCTGGGTGGCGATGCCCTTGGCCTCGGACATGTCGATGACCTTCTTGACCGTAGCCTGGTAGACCTCCTGGTCGTATTGGTCGGGGATGCCCAGGGAGATGCTCATATCGTTGGGGCCTACGAATATGCCGTCGATGCCCGGAACTTCCAGCATCTTCTCCAGATTGTCGACCGCGGCCTGACTCTCGATGCCGATGATGGCGATGCTGTTCTTGTTGCGGTTCTCCAAGTAGGCCCTGGTGGCGTCGCTGATGTGCTCCCCCGTTTCCACCACCCGGTCAACGGCCTCGCCCTTGAGGGGACGCCACTTGGCCGCGCCCACCACCTCCCTCACCTGGTCCACGGTCTCGCAGTAGGGGGCCAGCACCCCTTGGGCGCCGGCGTCCATGGCCATGGTCACATAGTGGGAGTCGGGGATAGGGATGCGGACGATAGGGACTACGCCGCTGGTGTTCATCATCATCAGGAAGTCGCCCAGTTCGCCCCGGCTGCGGTAGTTGTGCTCGGTGTCGATGACCACGTAGTCCAGTCCCACGCTGTCCAAGATGGGTATCCACTTAGGGTTCCGGGCGATGGAGATCATCGTGCCGAATACCCGCCCTCCCGACTTCAAAGTTGCTTTCAGTTCTGCTCCGTTCATTTACTTCCTCCTATGTAGGTAGGGGCACGGCAATGCCGTGCCCCTACGGTTTTACGAAACGTTGTTTCTCTACTGATTGGGGTCCATGAGGTTCTGGCAGAGGCGGGCGGTGGCCATCAAGTCCGGCACCACCACGTATTCGTTCACGGTGTGCATCTCATTGGTGGACATCCCGACCACGATGCAGTCGATGCCGTTGAGGCGCATCTGGTTGGCGTCGGTGCCGCCGCCCGAGGGCTTGATGTCCGGGACCAGCTTCATGTTCTTCAGAATGTCGGTGACCAGGCGCACCACCGGCTCGTTGGGGTCCAGGGTATACATCTGGAAAAGCATCTCCATCTCTTCTTTGATGATGGCTTCCTGATATTTGGCCCTGGCCTTGTTCAGCGCCTCCGTCACCTGCAGTCCCAGCAGGTCCACGGTCTCGGTGTTCCGACTGCGGAACTCCCCGCCAAAAGTCACCTCCACCGGCACGGCGTTGCGAACGGTGCCGCCGGAGATCAGGCCCACGTTGAAGGTGGACTCTTCGTCCAGACGTCCGTTGGGCAAATCATTGATGATCTCGCTGGCGATGCGGATGGCGGAGATGCCCTTCTCCGGCTCCACGCCGGCGTGGGCGCCGCGGCCGGTCACGGTGATGTCGAACGCCATGTAGGTAGGGCTGGAGCCGGTGATGGTGTTGACCGGGCCGTTGCCGTCGAAGACCACCGCCTCTTTGCAGTGGATCATGGAGTAGTCTAAGTTGGCGGCGCCGATCAGGCCGATCTCCTCGCCCCGGGTGAAGACCACCTGGACCGGACGGCGGGGAGAGTCGTCTTCCTTGGCCGACTCCAAAGCCTCCAAGATGGCGGCCACCCCAGCCTTGCAATCGCCGCCCAGGATGGTCGTGCCGTCGGACCGGATGATGTCGCCGTCGAGTTGGGGCTTGATGCTCCGACCCGGCTCCACGGTGTCCATGTGGGCCGACAGCATCAACGGGTTGTCCCCTTCCTCTGACGCGATGAGGTTGCCGTGGGCGTCCCTGGCGACGCTAAAGCCCAGTGTTTCGAGGCGTTCAGTGAGGTGCCGGGCCACGTCCTCTTCTTCGTCGGATGGGCTGTCGATCTTGACAAGCTCACATAATGCGTTGACCAAGCGTTCCTGGTTAATCATCGGCTCCCTCTGTGCCCATCTTTAATAAACCCACACCTAATGATGGCGAGATTTGGGCTCCCGGTATTATACATTATGTCTGGGACGTGGCAGATCGTATGATTGGCGCGTCAGGGCGACACGGCGATCAGCGCCAACCCGCCAAGGATGAAGCCGGACCCAAGGATCCTCCCTCCACCGAAGGGCTCTTTGAGCAGGAATACGCCCATCATCACGCCGATAACTATTCCCACCTCCCGGGCCGGCGCCACGTAGCTCACCCGAGAAAGCGAGAATGCGGTCAACGCCAGACCGTAGGCGGTGAAGGTCAGCAACCCGGCAACCGTGATCGGCACGGCATTGGCCCGCCATTCTGTTCGCACCGACGCAACGCCTTTATGGAACAGGATGTAGGGCGCCAGCATCACGGCGGTTCCGATACTTAAAAAATACATGTAGAGTATCGGCTGAATGTGGCCGACTCCCTCTTTATCCACGATGGAATAGGCGGCTATTGTCAGACCGGTGAGCACTGCGTAACGCATTCCGGCTGATCTGAGGAACAACAGAGGGCTTCGTAGCACTTGATGAAAATTGCCCCACCATGAGATTGTGTATATCCCGCCGATGATGGCGGCGATTCCGGCGATGGCCAATGGCTCGATGTGCTCGTGCAAGAAGATCACTGCCAGCACCGGCACCAGCATCGGCCCCATGCCCCGGGCCACCGGATAGACCAGGGATAGGTCTCCCCGGGCATAGCCCCTAGCCAGCAGATTGAAGTACAACACGTGGAGAGCGATGGTGGCCAGGACGAACCAAAGACCGGGAAGACCCACCGAGTTGAACCAAAGCAGCGCGACTCCCAGCGGCGCCAGCAAAACGGTGGCCACGACCAAAAGGCACCAGGCGAATACCTCGGGGTCGGCGGCCCGCTTCAGCAACAGGTTCCAGGAGGCGTGGGCCACCGCGGATAGCAGCACCAGGAGCAGAGTTGCGGCGGTCATGGGCCGGAGTATAGCAGCGTCACCGGCCGATTCATCCTGCGGAGTTAGGTGTGGTAGATAGTCACAGGGAGCAGTTGGCCGCACTCACAGACGAGATCGTGGCCTGCCGGATGTGCACCCGCCTGGTGGACTGGCGGGAGAAGGTCGGCAGCGAGAAGCGGGCGTCATACCGGGACTGGGACTATTGGGCCAAACCAGTCCCCAGTTTCGGCGACCCCGATGCGTCTCTGGTATTGCTGGGTCTGGCGCCGGCGGCCCACGGCGGCAACCGCACGGGGCGGGTGTTCACCGGCGACCCTTCGGCATCATTCTTGACCGCCGCCATGCACCGAGCCGGGCTCGCCAACCAACCCACCTCGGAGCACCGGGAGGACGGGCTGGCTCTCACCGGGGTCTACGTCTGCGCGGCGGTACGGTGCGTGCCTCCGGGCGACAAACCCACCCCCGAGGAACAGCGCGCCTGCCTGCCCTATCTGGTCCGGGAACTTAGGATCCTGCCCAACCTGAAGGTCATCCTGGCCCTGGGCCACATCGCGTTCCGGGCCGCTCTGCAAACGTTGAGCGAGATGGGGCCGGAAAAGGTGCGGGGCAAATTCCTCCACGGCGAGGTCTACCGGTTCGGGCCTTCGCTGCCCATGATGGTCGCCTCCTACCACCCCAGCCCGCGCAACACCAACACCGGTGTGCTGTCCATGGACGCTCTGGTCAAAGTTATCAAGCAAGCCAAAGAACTGAGTCTGAGCTGATCTCGTTTTGCGGGTTAACCCCGTTCGACCAGAGCGACGAGACCCCTCGCTTCGCTCGGGGTGACAGTTGGGCTCGGGGTGACAGGTGCCCTCGGGGTGACAGGTGCCCTGGGGGTGACAGGTGGGCTCGGAGTGACAAATGGCCTCAGGGTTACAGATTGGCTCGGGGTAACAGAAGGGAAGATCGTCTGAATACGAACGCGAGCCGGAATAGAGAAGCGCGTCGGAATCCTGACCCCGGGTATCCCTAGAAGAAGTTGCTCAAGTTCTTGGCCAGCAGGACCGTCTGGTCCAGGACGATCTTTCGAGAAGCGACACGCAACTGGCCGTTAACACGCCTGAGTACGTCCTCGCGGCTGCCGATGTAGAAGTCCTGCTCGGTCTCGGCGCGGGTGCGGTACATGAAAAAGTTGGAGTACACCCGCAGCTCATCTTGGGAGTCGCCCGCCTCCACCTCGATGTTGGTGATGATGTGCCGTGTCCGCGACGGCGGGTCTTCGGCCCAGGCCATGCCGGTATCCAGCCGGTCGATCCGCCGCGTCAACGAGTCTTTATCTTCGTCCATCAACGCCAGATCATGGTCCGATGAAACCTCCGATTCTTCCAAGCGGGAGCCGTCCAGGACTGAGATTGCCTTGCTGTTAACCGGATACAGGTTGGACCGGATGGGCATCCAGTAGTGAACGTCGTCGGTCAACAGTTCCAGCCAATCGCGGAACCGCCGGTTGTCCAGAATCCTGGCTTCGCGGTAAAGGAATTGCTCGACTTCCCTGATAGTCTCGTCTCGCATGCGGATTCGCCCCCTGATCGCAGAGTGAAAACCTAAAGATTTGCCCAGCTATCCGAGGCCATGACCTGGGCCCAGCGGTCGTAAAAATGCCGGTGATTGTTTTCGGTCAGGCGGTAATCGCTGACCCAGCCCATAAGGTCATGGTCATACGACTCGTGACCCAGCCCCATGGAGATGTTGGACATGTACCGGCGGGAAACCACGCCGCGGGCCGTCTGGGTGCACTCCTGCCAGTTATCCATATCGTCCTGCTCGAAGCCTCCACCCGGGCCAAAGGCGCGAAGCGCCACGATACGAAAGGCCTCCTTCACCTCGGGCGGTGCGGCCTTGTCCACGAACACCCAGTTCCATATCTCGGTCTTGTCCGGACCTCGAGGATGCCAGACCCGGAACACCCGGGCCACACTGCGGAGCATGGAAAAGTTGGGGAACAATGTCCCGACGTGGGGTTTGACCAGGTCCAGCCTGGGTCCCATGCGTTTCCTTACTTCCGCCGCGATCGATTCTTCATAGTCTAGTATCTCCGGGACCGCCGGGTCGCTGGGGTCGTCTGGGCCCAGGGTCAGGATGCAATGCCCGTTTCCCGTGGCCACCGATTTTCCCCCGGCCGAGGCGGTCTTGACCCGGAAGTCGCCGCCGAACCCGCTCTGTACCGCCGAGAGGTGGCTCCAGCCGGTGTGGTAGCCATCGCCGCAGAAGTTGTCGGCCGGCAGTTTCCAGTTGCAAGGCGCCATCCACTTATGCACCCCGCCGATCACCTCTACACCACCTTCCCGGCGGTTGAAAAACACATCCAGGTACCATTTAACGTCGCCCAGATAGTCATCCAGCGGAGGGGCATCGGGGTCGAATGTGGCGAAGATCAGCCCGTTGTAGGTGTCCATCTGGGCCACGGGAGTAAGCCCCCATTTACTCTGGTCTAGATCGTCGTAATAGGCGTCTTTCAGGTTGGGGACGGCCTGAAGCTTGCCGTCGTTGCTGTAGGCCCAGCCATGGTAGGCGCAGATGAACGAGGCTGCGTTGCCTGATTCGGCCCGGCAGAGTTTGTTGCCGCGGTGGGCGCATACATTTAAGAAAGCATTGATCCGGCCCCCCGAATCGCGCACCACCAGGACCGGGTCTTCCCCCATGTAGGTGGTGAAATAATCGCCTGGCTTGGGAATCTGGGTCTCGTGGCACAGAAAGAGCCAACAGCGGGCGAAGATCTGCTCCATTTCCTGCTGGTAGATGTCCGGTTCGATGAAGATACGCCGGCTAAGCAGCCCTTGGTCGATGTCCACCAGTCCCTTTAAGTCGGCGACCATGCGGCCCTCCCATTCGATCTTTCTGGCTAGGTCGGTGATTCAGGTTTGCCGATGTATCGCTCCGGCGATTGGCGCCGCCAACAGGCGCGATCTACCTGCGCGCGTTAACAGTGCCGTCCGTTTACCTCTGCCCAGCTATCCGCCTCCATCAGGTCGGCCCACCGTCCGTAGAACTGGCGGTGGTTGCTGTCACTGTAGCGGAACTCGCTGGCCCAGGCGTTTATCTCCTCGTCGAAGCCGTCGTGGCCCAGGCCCATGGTGTAGTTCAACTTGCGCCGGCGGGCCATGACTCCCCGGCCGCTCATGGTGCATTGCTGCCAGTTGTCCATGTCGTCCTGCTCGAACGTCCCTGACGGGCCGAAGCCCCGGACGGCGGCCAGCCGATGCTCTTCCTTGACCTCCGGCGGGGCCGTCTTGTCCACGTAGCACCAGGACCAGATCTCGATCTTATCCGGCCCCTTTGGCTGCCAGACCCGGAAAGCACGCGAACTGCCCCGGAGGAACGAAAAATTGGGGAACAAAGTGCCGACGATCGGGTTCAACACCCCGTATCGCGGGCCCAGCCGCTTGGCCACATCCTGGCGGATCTCGGCCTCATAGGCTTGGATGGCAGGCATGGGGGGATCGGGAGAGTCTTCCGGACGAACGGTGATCAGGCAGTGCCCGTTGCCCGGCGAGACCATTCGGCCCCCGGATGTGGGCATTGCGGTGACTCCAACGCTGAAATTGGTGTTTACCGCCGATATGTGGGACCAAGGGACGTGGTAGGCGTCGCCGCCGAAGTTCTCGGCGGGGAGCTTCCAGTTGCAGGGCGCCACCCATTTGTGGACTCCGCCGATCACCTCCACACCGCCTTCGCAGCGGTCGAAGAATGTGTCCAGGTACCAGGTCATCTCTCCCAGGTATTCCGTCAAAGACGGGGCGTTTTTATCAAAGGTGGCAAAGACCAGACCCTTGTAGCTGTCTAATTGCGCCACGGGCGTGAGACCCCATTTACTCTGGTCCAGTTCGCCGAAGTAGGCATCCTTTGAATTCGGCACCGCCTGCAGGGCGCCGTCGTTGCCGTAGCCCCAACCGTGGTATGAGCAGATGAAGGAGGCAGCATTGCCGGACTCGGCCCGGCAAAGGCGGTTGCCCCGGTGGGAGCAGATGTTCAAGAATGCGTTGATCTTGCCCTTCCGGTCGCGCACCACCAACACCGGGTCTTCCCCCATGTAGGTGGTGAAGAAGTCTCCCGGCTCGGGAATCTGAGTCTCGTGGCAGAGGAATAGCCAGCACCGGGCGAAGATCTTTTCCAGTTCTTGCTCGTAGATGTCCTGTTCGACGAACACCCGCGGGCTGATCAAGCCACGTTTGGTGTCCACCAGTTGCTTAACGTCCAAGACCATTTCGCGCCTCCTTCCAGGCTCCCTGACGGCTTGTCGACCATCTAGTAGACCGGTGTTGCCGGGTGTATATCACACGGCCATTGGGGGGTCAAGTTGGACTCCGCACCCCATTATAACCGTGTCAGCGCCGCATCCACTTGAGGTTGGAGCCGGCGTCGACCTTGAGGATGGTGCCGGTGATCCCTCTCGCGTCGGTGCGGGAGGAGAGGTAGACGTAGGCGCCCGCCAGGTCCTCGGGCTGCATGGCCAGTTCCATGGGGTTGTTCATGCTCAGCCGCTGGTCGAAGCCCGGCTGGCTGAATTGGGACTCGCCGGCCTGGTCCATGGCTTCCAAACCCCGCAGGTCGGTCATCACGCCGCCTGGGGCCACGGCGTTCACCCGCACCTGGGGCGCCGATTCCACCGCCAACTGGCGAACCAGACCGACGACCGCGTGCTTGGAGGCTGTGTAGATCGTCCCGCCGCCCATGGAGTTTAGGCCGGCCACCGAGGCGGTGAAGGTCATCGAGCCTTGGGACTTCATCAGTTCGGGAAGGGCTGCCTTGGCGCCCATGAAACACCCTTTCACGTTGACCGCGAAGAGCTCGTCAAAGGCAGTTTCCAGTTTCGCGTCTTCGATCTCGTCCAGTCTACGGAAGCGGTCGAAGACTCCTGCGTTGGCGATGAAGATGTCCAGTTTGCCGAAGGCGCCAACCGCTTCGGACACCGCCCGTTGGTTGTCTTCCAGCCGGGTGACGTCGCCTTGCACTGCTTTCACCGAGCCGCCGAACTCGGCCTCCAGTTCCATCACCCTCTCAGGCACCCGCTCCAGGACCATGACCCTGGCCCCCTCCGCCACGAACCGCTTGACGATGCCGAGTCCGATACCGGAACCGCCCCCGGTTACCAGTGCCACCTGACCTTCCAGTGCCGGCATTTTCCCCTCCAATGTCTGGTTTGGGGCAATGATACACGACGCGCCCGGCGTCCGGGCCGGTAAAAACTACACCGCAGCCAAGATACTGAGCGACAGCTTGGAGTGTTACGATATTCGTTGCGGTTTAATGATAAGCAATCACGGATCCGAGATTGCTAAATAATTCGTAAGACCGGCCTACCCAGCGAGGTTTCAGAGAGGAGATCAAGGGAATTTTGAATAGCGTATATACCGGCCTATCATTCACGGGGCGGATAGCCCATTGGAGCGCCGTCCACCGCTGGGTGGTGCTGCTTGCCGCGGCGCTGGTGATCGTACTGGCCGTTCTTGCCATCAGATTCGTGGGCACCGAAACCAGGGACGACGATAGCGGCGTGGGAGAGTCCGGCCGGGCCTCGGAGCTGTTGAATGAGCGGTTCGCTCCACTCATCGCCGCCCGGACCGCCAACCGCACCAGGCGCGAGGGCGTGATATTCAGCAACCTCTCGCTCGACGCCAACGACCCTCTGTTTCGAGATACAGTGGTGTCGGTGGTCGAAACGATCAGGTCCCTTCCCCAGGTGATCGAGGCCGAAAGCTACTACGACACCCAAGACGCCAGTATGTTTGCCGACGACGGAAATGCGGTCTTGGCTTCGATCATCCTTCAAAACCCCGACGACCCGGCCGGCCGTATCGAAATGGGACCGTTCGTCGAAACGGTCCGGCAGGCTTCGAAAGATGCCCCGGGATTCGAGATCGGGGTGGTCAGCTTCCGGCTGCTGCAGGACGAGTTGGACGATATCTTGAATGAAGATTTCGGCCGCATCATGCTGTATTCCCTGGGCATCGGGTTGATCATCTTGGTACTGGCATTCCGGGCGTTGGTCGCGGCGGTTATTCCGTTGGTGATGGCCGTCGGCTCGATCTTCACCGCCATCGGAATCGCCGCCCTGATCAGCCAGGTCTATCCCCTGGTCGAACTATACGTGGAGATGATCCTGCTGATGGGCCTGGCCGTGGGGATCGACTATTCCCTGTTCATCGTCAGCCGCTACCGGACGGAGCGGTCGGCGGGCCGGGAGAAGATCGAGGCGATCACCGTGGCCGCCAACACCACCGGAAGGGCAGTCTTCTACGCCGGCGTCACCGTGGTCCTGTCCCTGGCCGGACTGACGCTTACCAGGGACTTCACATTCATCTCTATGGCCTTGGGCCTTGGGGGCGATCATCGTGGTGTTCGTGGCCGTGATCGCCTCCCTGACGCTGCTGCCGGGCCTGCTTTCATTGCTGGGAGACCGTATAAACCGACTGCGGGTGCCTTTCTTGGGAAGGGAGTCAGATCAGGGCGGCATCTGGTCGACCATCACCGGCTGGGTCTTGGCCCGGCCGCTTCCCTTGGCCAGCCTGACCGTGGCGGCGTTGGTTGCCCTCACGATACCTTTCTTTTCCATGAACCTGGGCTTCAACGTCGGCGCCGGCTCCCTTCCCGACGCCCTGGAAAGCAAACGGGCGTTTGAGCTGCTGGAAGAGCATTTCTCCAGCAGTCTGATCGTCCCGGCCAAGGTGGTGGTGGACGCCCCCGACGTCAACTCCCCTAAGATTCGAGCGGCCGTGGCTTCCTTGGTCCAGAGGGTTGAAGCGGACGAAGCGTTTCTCGGTCCTTTTGACACGATAACCAACGCCGCCGGTAACTTGACCCGGATCAATGTCCCATTGGCGGGCAACATCGACGACCCGGAATCGGAAGACGCGGTGCGGCTGCTCCGCGAGCAGATCGTGCCCCAGGCGTTCGCCGGGACCGACGCCGAGACCTACGTGTCCGGCGACACGGCTGAAAGCATCGACTTCCGGGACCGGATGCTCAGCTCTGCCTATTATGTTTTCGCCTTTGTTCTTGGGTTGTCATTCCTGCTGCTGCTGGTGATGTTCCGGTCCATCGTGATTCCGATCAAGGCGCTGGCGCTGAACCTCCTGTCGGTGGGCGCCGTCTACGGTGTCCTGGTGATGGTTTTCCAGTGGGGTTGGGGCATCGGTATCCTAGGCTCGGAGGAGACTGGGATCATCGAGACGTGGCTGCCATTGTTCTTGTTCGGCATCCTCTTCGGCCTCTCCATGGACTACCACATG
>JADFPD010000050.1 GCA_022562475.1 Chloroflexota bacterium
CGCTCTCGTAGGGGGAGCCCAGGAGCCAGACTTCGGGGACCTCCGGTTCTCCGGGGCCGGCGCTGATTCCGGAAAAGAAATGACCGTCTTCCAGGTCGTTGTTCAGAAAACCCAGTAGGTCGACCACCTGCCGGGGGAAGTGACTGATCTCCCTGGGTTGTCCGGGGAAAGACAGGGCAGCCGCGGTGATCTGGTCGCTGCCCGGCGCCCGGCCGATGCCCAGGTCGATGCGGCCGGGAAAGAGCGCGCCCAACATGCGGAAGTTCTCAGCCACTTTCAGGGCGCTGTAGTGGGAGAGCATGATCCCGCCGCTGCCCACCCTGATGGTGTTGGTTTGAGCGGCCACCTGGCCGATGAGGATCTCCGGGCTCGTCCCGGCAAAGTTGGGCAGGCTGTGGTGCTCGGCCAGCCAATACCGCCGGTAACCCAATTTCTCCACTTCCACCGCCAACGCGATGGTGTCGCGTAGCGCCTGGCCCGCTGATTCGCCGGCACGCACCGGCGATTGGTCCACGACGCTCAGTTCAAGTTGCTGACTCAAAGGAAAACCCCGATTGAAAACTCTAGGTGGGCATTCCAGGTACCCTCCGGCCTTTCGCGGCAGTTATGTTTGGAGCGCCGGGAGCCTGGCGGTTACAAGTATACAAGCTGCGGCTAGAAATCGTTGGGGAAACTGATTGGCGACCCTATTGCGCGGCCCATTAGTGCGTCATATAATTTCGGCTGAATGAAGACAAGGATGTGGATTTTAAGCCGTTCTCCGGGCTGGAAAGCCTGGGGGGCGGCTTTTTTTTGCGCCATGGCGTTTCTAGTCGCATGTGGGGCCGGGACAACGGACATCGACGGCTCCAGCACCGTCTTTCCCATAACCGAAGCGATGGTGGAAGACTGGGGGAATTCCATCGGCGGGTCGGCCCGGTTGGTCATTGGGATATCGGGTACCGGCGGCGGGTTCAAGAAGTTCTGCAGCGGCGACACGGACATCAATGACGCTTCCAGGCCAATCAAACCCAGTGAAGTACAAAAGTGCGCTGAGAACGGCGTGGAATTCATCGAGCTCCCTGTGGCCATCGACGGGCTAACCGTGGGCGTGAATCCGGAAAACGAATTTGTCCAGTGCTTGACCATCGATGAACTGCACACCATGTGGGCGCCGGAATCGGAAGGAAAGATCAAACGTTGGAGTCAGGTCCGCCCAGGCTGGCCCGATGAGAGAATGCGCCTTTATGGGCCCGGCGTGGATTCCGGGTCATTCGATTATTTCACGGAGGCCATTAACGGTGAGGCCCAGTCCTCCCGGGGGGATTTCACTTCCAGCGAACGGGACAATGTACTCGTAGTTGGGATCGCTGGGGACCGCGGCAGCTTGGGTTATTTCGGGTACTCGTATTTCGTGGAGAACCAAGATATCCTGAAAATGGTGGCCATCGACAACGGAAACGGCTGTGTGTTTCCGACCGATCAGACCATTAATGACGGCACTTACGCACCCTTGTCGCGGCCCTTGTTCATCTACGTTAGCAAAGAGGCGTGGGCTGAGCAGGAGGTGAAGGACTTTGTCAGCTATTACGTGAGTTATGAAAGGGCCGGCCTGCTCAGGGAATTGGGGTTCGTCCCGTTTCCCAAGCAAGTGCATGACCTGGTGTTGGACCGGTTTGACCGCGGAGTCACCGGGACGATCTTCGGCGGAGAGAACCCTCAAAAAGGGACCGTCGAAGAGATACTTTTAGCTAATCAGTGACAAACGTGATGAACAATCTTCGGAAGCGGACCGGTTTGAGGAGCCCGAATAGCGTTGTCTAAAGACGTTGTAAGCCCTCCTTTGGGCCGGGGCACCCGGAACGCCTGGAAGCGAAAGTTCCTAGAGCGGGCCATCGCCATACTCCTGTTCCTCTCCAGTTTCCTGTCCATCTTGATCACTGCCGGGATCGTGGCTGTCCTCCTCTTCGAGGCAATCACATTTTTCGTTGATGTTTCGTTCTTAGAATTCATCACCGGCACCCGCTGGACACCCTTGTTCTCCTCCAAACAGTTCGGCGTGTTGGCATTGGTGGCCGGCACCACCCTGACCGCGGTCCTGGCCATGGTGGTGGCGTTGCCGCTGGGTCTGCTGAGCGCCATCTATCTCAGTGAATACTCACCTGACGGAGTGCGCCGCTTGGTCAAGCCCATACTGGAGGTCTTGGCCGGGATTCCAACCGTGGTCTACGGGTATTTCGCGTTGTTGTTCGTGACTCCCATCCTACGGGGGATATCCGGTGACATAGCGGTGTTCAATGCACTTAGCGCCTCCATCGTCATGGGAATAATGATTCTGCCCATGGTCTCCAGTCTCAGCGAAGATGCCATGCGCGCGGTGCCCAGAAACCTGCGGGAGGCCGCCTACGCCCTCGGTTCGACCAAGCTGGAAGTCTCCACATTAGTGGTGGTGCCGGCCGCTCTCTCGGGAATCATGTCCGCGTTTATCTTGGCGGTTTCCAGGGCCATCGGCGAGACCATGATCGTCACCATCGCCGCTGGGCAGAATCCGAGCTTCACCCTTAACCCGTTCGTTCCCATCGAGACCATGACCGCCTATATCGTTCAGGTCAGCCAAGGAGATGCGCCGGCTGGGTCCATCGAGTTCAAGACGATCTTCGCGGTGGCCCTGTTATTGTTCGCCATCACCCTGATCATGAACCTCTTGAGCCAGTACGTGGTTAGCCGGTTCCGCGAGGAGTACGAATAGTGGCTGTGATACCCCGGACCGAATTCCAGCGAAGAAGGAACCGCCGCAAGTGGTTGGGCCGGGCCTTCCACGGAATGTGCCTGCTGTCTGTGGCCATCGCTCTGGGCATGCTGGCGGTGCTGCTCATCTATCTGCTGATACAAGGCGCAACCGGCATCAACTGGAGTTTCCTGACCAGTTTCGCTTCGCGGCACCCCGATCAAGCCGGGATCAAGGCCGCAATCTTGGGCAGCATCTACGTTGTTCTCGTGGCCGGCGTAGTCTCGTTTACTTTGGGTGTCGCCACGGCTTTATATCTGGAGGAATACGCCGCACGCAGCAGATTCGCCAAGATAGCGAAGATCAACATCGCCAATCTGGCCGGCGTACCGTCCATCGTATACGGCATCTTGGGGTTGCAGATATTTGTGCACAACCTCCATCTGGGCAAGAGTGTGTTGGCCGGCGGGTTCACCTTGGCGTTGTTGGTCCTGCCCATCGTGATCGTGGCTGCCGGCGAAGCCGTCCGCGCCGTCCCGCCGTCTTTCAGGGAAGGTTCCTACGCATTGGGAGCCACCCGCTGGCAGGTCATCTGGCACATCGTATTCCCCTTGGCTTTCCCCGGTATCTTGACCGGAGTGATCCTGGCCGTAAGCCGGGCGATCGGCGAGACGGCGCCGCTCATCGCCATGGGCGCCCTCACCTTTGTGCCTTTCTCGCCCGACAGTCCATTAAGCCGGTTCACGGTGCTGCCCATCCAGATATTCAACTGGACCTCCAGGCCGCAGGAAGGATTCCAGGAGGCCGCTGCAGCCGGTATAATCGTGCTGCTGGTCATACTCCTGATAATGAACGCGGGCGCGGTGATACTGCGCAACCATTTCCAGAACAAATGGGAAGGATAAATTTTTGCTAGACCAGGATTTCATCCTTCAGACACGCGGGCTGAGCGTCTACTACGACTCCAAAATAGCGGTTACAGACGTGAATTTGAACGTCGCCCGCAACCGAATAACTTCGATCATCGGCCCGTCGGGTTGCGGCAAGAGCACCCTGCTTCGGTGTTTCAACCGGATGAACGACCTGATCCCCTCGGCCAGAGTGGAGGGGCAGGTGCTGTTTGACGGTCTCGACCTGTATGGTCCCGATGTTGATCCCACCGAGATACGCTATGAGATAGGCATGGTGTTCCAGCGGCCCAACCCCTTTCCCAAGTCCATCTACGACAATGTTGCTTTTGGTCCGCGCATCAATGGCTTCAAGGGGGACATGGATGAAGTGGTTGAACGGTCCCTGGTCCGCGCGGCCCTCTGGGACGAGGTCAAAGACCGGCTGAAAGCAAGCGCTTTGTCCCTTTCCGGCGGCCAGCAGCAAAGGCTCTGCATCGCCCGCGCCCTGGCCGTGGAGCCCAGAGTTATCTTGATGGACGAGCCCTGTTCGGCCCTAGACCCCTTCGCCACGTTGGCCATAGAAGAATTGATGCGCGAGTTGTCCGAGGATTATTCGATCATCATCGTGACTCACAACATGCAACAAGCAGCCCGCGTCTCCCACTACACCGCGTTCTTGATGCTGGAAGAGACGAGGGTGGGTTTCCTGGTGGAGTTTGGCGAGAGCCGCAAGATATTCACCAATCCTGAGGACGAACGGACTGAAGCCTACATAACCGGAAGGTTTGGATAGGCCGGTGAGGCGTTATGGTCGGAGCTGATTTTGCCTAAAGGCCAAATGGGCAGCAGGCTGGTATAGGTAACGGAGGCGTTATGGTCCGAGCTGATTTTGCCTAAAGGCCAAATGGGCGGCAGGCTGGTATAGGTAGCGGAGGCGTTATGGTCAGAGCTGATTTCGATAGAAGCTTGGAGGAGCTTGAGGCCGAACTTGTGGGCCTGGGCGAAATGGTGGAAAAGGCCATCATCAAGTCCATGGACGCCCTTGAGCGCCGAGACTTGGCCGTCGCCTACGAGGTGGTGGCCGAGGACGACCTGATAGACGCAAAGCGCTTCGAGTTGGAGGAGAAGTGTATCGACCTCATCGCCACGCAGCAGCCCCTGGCCATTGACCTCAGGACCCTGCTGGCCGTTCTGCATATCGCGGTCGAATTGGAGCGGATGGGAGACTACGCCGAAGGCATCGGCAAGATCTGCATGATCATCGGTGATGACGAACCGGTGGAGACGCCCAAGCAACTCGGCCAGATGGCCCAGATGGGCGTCTCAATGCTACGGCGTAGCATGAAATCGCTGAAGGACCGGGATACGGCCCTGGCCAACGAAGTCTGGGACTCGGATGACGAAGTTGACGCGCTATACGCCAATGTCTGCCACCAGATATTTGTGGAAATGGGGCAGGACCCTAAAACCATCGAGGCGGCCACCCATTTCCTGTGGGCGGCCCACGACCTGGAACGGATCGCGGACCGGGCGACCAACATCGCAGAGCGGGTGATATTCGTGGTCACAGGCCGCATCGGACGCTACAAACCGCCTGATGTGCCTAAAGTGGTTGAATAGCCATCATATCGTGTCCCGCGATTCGTGCTTGGCCAGGCTCGATCGCCCGTCTACCCGATAACGATCATGTAATGTATAATTATCGTTGATGATTGAGCGTGAACGGGTAGGCGGGTGGTGTATTCGCCGCAGGCGCCCGGAGCGAACAGCTTCTCCTGCGCGGGCACGCCCCGGGGAAAGTAACAACCGCTGATACTATGGTACCCGGCATTTATGCAAGATAAGTACCAAAAAGAGATCGAAGAGATCCTGAAGAATGCGGGCGAAGTTGCGCCCGATGAGTCCAGGAGGGAGACGGAAAAACCCCTGGAGGACCGCCCAAGGGCCGTGCGCCAGGCTGCTGATGCCGATAAACCCCGGCCCTCTCATACTCCCAAGGGGCGTTGGCCTTCCATAACACCAGGCAAGATCCTGATGACGGGTCTGGTCGTTTTCATCATCACCGCCCTCCTCCAGATATGGGTGTTGATCTGGGTTGGACTAGCCCTGTTGGTGCTCGGTTACCTGCTTTTTTTCATCACGCCCCGAAACATCTCGATCGAGAAGGTATGGCGGGGGCAGTCCATCGAGGACGCACCTCAGTCTCCCTGGCACCGGTTCAAGCGCTGGATGAAGAGCTGAACATAGCGCTGAATTAAGCAGGTGTAACAGGGATAGAAAAACGGGCGGCCATAGGCCGCCCGTTTATTTTTTTCCGCTGCCCGAAGTTCAGTTTGTCTTGGCGTAGTCTGGGCTCAGGCGCTCCGCCAATGCCAAGATAAGATTGCCCATGTGGGGGTGGTCCGGCTCAACGTCCACCCGTAATCCGGCCTCAAGCATTCGCTTGGTGCAGACGGGGCCCACCGAGGCCAACACCACAGGCCCTTGGGCTAGGGCGTCACGCAG
This sequence comes from Chloroflexota bacterium, assembly GCA_022562475.1. Lineage (GTDB taxonomy): Bacteria > Chloroflexota > Dehalococcoidia > Lucifugimonadales > UBA3495 > UBA9611. The sequence goes on from JADFPD010000050.1 coordinate 6,103, forward strand.
CGATTCTTCCTTGCCCGCCCCGGCGGCGATCGATAAGAGATTGCCAACCTGGGGCTGGCTGGTGAAAGCGAGGGCGTCGATCCGGCCATTTTCCAGGGCGTCGATCAGACCTAATGCAGGCTTGAGGTCTTCCGGCAACCCCCAGGTGTACAGAGATACCTCGCGGACGGTGGCGCCGCGATCTTTCAGGGCTTGGGTGAGCAGGGCGTTGGGTCCGCCGTACGCCTGCACCGCAACCTCTTTACCGGCCAGGTCAATGTCCTCGATGGCGGCCAGGAGGTCCGTGGAGGTGAACGGCTCCGGAGGCATGTGGTCGATGTGGACCTTGTAACGGCGCAGGACGGCCGCGGGCTTGGGGCTGCGGGCGATCACGGTGGCGGCGGCCAGAGCTTCCAGCGTTTCCGACTCCCGTCCTTGGGACGCCGCGCTGTCGAAGAGCGCCTTGGTGCCAACGCCGGTCTGGAAGACCATCACCTGCACCTTGCCGGCGCAGATGTCCGCCACCAACTCCTTCACCTCGGATGTTTCGCCCAGGTGAATTTCCTGCAGCACTGGGGCCGGGTAGGGGGTGCCGCCGTTGCGCTCGATCAAGGCCCCCATCTCGGAGAGCATGCGGGCCTCGACGTAAGCGATGGTTTTTCCTGCCAGGGATGAAGATGCCAAATCAGTAACGCTCTAGACGGCGCACTCGCCCTCGCCCCGCTCCAGTTTGTACTGATTGGTGCGTTCCCAGTCTACATACAGGTCTGAGCCGGGTGCGGCGGCGGAGACGGTTTCTTGGGCCTTGGCGGCAACCTCGGTCAACTCTTCCAGTCCGACACGGTCCAGGAACTGATTGAACTTCTCGCCATCGTTGCGGTTGTCTTTGTAGTAGGAGACGACGTATCTCAGCACCCCGGGCACGGATTTGGCCGGGATCTTGACTCTGGGGATCCGTGTGCCGATGCGCGAGTCCTCTACGTTGACGTCCCCGTAGTTTCCGCCCAAGAACATCTCATAGGCGGGGACCTGATCACCGTCGGGTCCCTTTATGGCCGCGCCGTGGAAGCCGATGTTGGCGATGTGATGCAGGCCGCAGCCGTTGGGGCAGCCGCTCATCTTGACGCGGATGTCATTGACGCCTTCATCTTCAAGCAGGTCGGTCCAGCTTTGAATCTCCTCTTTCAGGGCGCCGGCCAGGCCCATGGAGGAGGTGATGCCCAGTTTGCAGCTATCCGTGCCAGGGCAAGAGACCACGTTGCTGATGGAATGGGCGTTGGCTTCCGCCAGGCCGATATCGATCAACGCTTCCCACACGTCATGGAGCATGTGTTCCGGTATGAACCGCAGGGCCAGGTTCTGTTCTTGGCTGGTGCGGGCCCGGCCGCCGGTGTACTTGCGCATGATATCGGCCAGGCCGTGGAACTGGGCTGCGGATATGTCTCCGCGGTCGGGTTTCACATGCACGACGTAGTAGCCTTCCTGTTTCTGGGCTTCAACGTTGGTCCGGCGCCATTCGGCGTAACCGCCGCCGCCGTTGCCACTGCTTCCGTTAGTCGAAGTGGCGGCCAACGCCGGAGGGGTCTCACGCATTATCTCTTCGACGTTCATCCAAGGTTTGGGGTCGACGGACCCTATATTCTCCAGTTCGGCCTCTACCTGCGATTTAAATTCTTCCAAGCCGATCTTATCGATCAATACCTTCAGGCGGGCCATCATGCGGTTCTTGCGCAGCATGTCGGCGTTGTTGAAGACCGTGAAGATGGCCAGAGCCAGCCGGAGGAAATCTTCCTCAGGCAGGAATTCGTAGAGAGGCTTGGCCAGCCGGGGCATGATGGACGTGCCGCCGCCGACAAATACCTTGAATCCGCGCTTCTCGACGCCGTTCTCGACCCTGATCTGGGAGACGTAGGTCAGGTCTTGGATGGCGGCAGCCACGTGGTCGTGGTCGTCGCAACCGGTGAAGGCGCTCTTGAATTTTCGGGGGAATGCCTGAGTCAGGGGATGGCGCACCGCGAACCTGACGAATGCGGCCAGGTAGGGCGTCGGGTCGAAGATCTCCGACGCGCAGACCCCAGAAGTCGGCGAGCCGACCACGTTGCGCACCACGTTTCCGCAGGCCTCTCGCGTGCTCAGACCGGCCGCGCCAAGTAGTCTCAGGGCATCCGGGCACTGGTCCAGGGGGACGTGATGGAACTGGAAGTTCTCCCTGGTGGTGATGTGGCCCTTACCCAGGGGGGCGAATCTCTCGGCGAATTCGCCCAGGGCATCCATGGCTTCCGTGGTGATGATGCCGCCCGGAATCTTGACGCGAATCATCTGTACGTCGGCCTGGCGTTGGCCGTAGACACCCTGCTTCAAGCGGAAGGGCGTGAACTCCGCATTGTCTTTTTCACCAGCCACGAACGCCGCCGACTCCTCCTCCAACCGCACGATCTCGTCTTCCATGAAAGGAATGATGCTCTGAGAATTCTTGGATAGCTCCAAGCTCTCTTCGTAGATGGCTTCCGGGGTTACCGTTTGTCCGGTCGAGGTATGGCTAGTCAACTTGTCTCGTCCTCCAGAATTTTGGGCAAATAAAAAACCCACCAGGCTTAATCACGTGGTGGGTTCAAGGGTTCCTAATCGGTTGTTATCTAACGCAGAAGGCTACCTGTTCCCTATGTAACAAATACAGGTACAACAAGAGGCGCAGGGGTTACTGTTCACCTTCAACATTAGGTAAATATTACTCTCGCGGAAATTACCTGTCAACAGGCACGCGCGAAAGCTGGGAATATCGAAAAATTGGTTGACGGGACGGGGAACTGTTGATACTATCGTATCATATCGTGATGATACAATAGATTGATGTAACACATTATGAATGATAGTATCTTCAGCCCCCAATATACCATCACGTCTACGGTTCAGGCGCAGATAGATGAGTTTGAGCGCAACCAATGGCTCATCCAAAACCTGCTGCTCATGCCCCAACATGAGGAGTGGCTGCACCGCGACGTGCGGGTCAGCCGTGCCGCCAGCACCACAAGGATCGAAGGCTCGGCCTTGGAAGAAGAGGCTGTGCGACGCTTGGCGGCTCAGGCGATGGTCAGAGCGGAAAGCGAGGATGAGCAAGACAACATCAACGCGCTCCAGGCCTACGAATTCATCGACTTTCTGAGCGACCAAGCCGATATACCGGTAGACGAACTGGTGGTCCGCCAGCTCAACCGCTACTTCATCGCCACGGCCGCTCCCAATCTGACCCCCGGCGCATACCGGAAGGGCCAGAATTCCGTGGGGGGTTATCAACCTCCGGACCAGGGAGACGTGCCCGGTCTGATGCGTTCCTTCGCTCTCTGGCTGCGCCAGGAAGACGATGGCCTGCATCCGGCGGTGAAGTCGGGATTGGCCCACCTCCATCTGCTGGCCATACACCCGTTCTGGGACGGCAACGGCCGGACCTCCAGGGGTCTGGAGACGTTGCTGTTGCAGCGCTCGTCCTTCGACTTCAAAAAGTTGTTGTCCGTGGAAGCCACGTTGCTGGCGGCCAAGGACGAGTACTTCTCGGCCATCAGCCGCAGCTTGGGCAGCGGGTTCCAAGACGGTTACGACGCCACGCCCTGGCTGGAGTTCAGTACTTCCGCTCTGGTGGCCGGCTCCCGGTCGTTGGTAGAGCAGACCACAGCGTGGCATAAAAAGATGAGTGAGCTATACTCGTATGGCCCTGAGGCCGGCCTGTCCACCAGGCAGACCGACGGGCTGATGTACGCCAACCAGATGGGCCAGATCACCCGTGGCGCCTACTTGGAAGTTACCGGAGTGTCCATGGCCACCGCATCGCGGGACTTGGCGGACCTAGTCTCCAAGGGATTCTTGACCCTTGAGGGGAGGACACGGGACCGGGTCTACCATCCGGTCCCGGTGGAACAGATCAAAGAAAGGCCCTAAAAGGGTGGCAGGCGATCCTCAGAGATTTAAGCGGGACGAACGGGGCCACGGAGATAAGCAAGCCATGAAATCGACGGCTGATGTAGTGATGATCGGCGGCGGCGTGATCGGAGCCAGCATCCTGTTCAATCTGGGCAGACTGGGCGTGACCGACACCCTACTGCTGGAGAAGGATGTACTCGGTTCGGGCTCCACCGGACGCTCTCAGGCAATCTGCCGGATGCATTACTCCAACCCGGTGACCGCCACGATGGCATGGAAAAGCCTGGCGATCTTCACGGATTTCAATGAGGCGGTGGGCGGGCAGTCGGGATTCGTCGAAACTGGCTACCTGCTGGTGGTAGACCATGAAGACGGCGCCGGATTGGCCCATAACGTGGCCATGCAACAAGGACTGGGTATCGACACCATGCAGGTGACCGCCAAGGACCTGCAAGACATTGCGCCCATGGTTTCGGTGACCGAGGGCGAGGTGATGGCCTGGGAACCCCAGTCGGGTTACGCCGACTCATACATGGTCACCACTTCATACGCAAGGCGGGCCAGGGAATTGGGGGCCGAGATCGTGCTCCGAAACCCCGCCACGAAGATCGAAGTCTCAAGCGGGCGGGTCAAGGCCGTGGTCACCGCTGAAGGCCGGGTGGAGACCCCGGTGGTAGTCGTAGCGGCCGGCCCATGGTCCAAGGAGGTACTGGCCCAAATCGGAGTGGATGTGCCCTTGGTGCCGGTGCGCCATCAAGTTGCCTCCCTCACCAGGCCGGTGGACGATCTGCCCATGCACCCCACGGTTGGCGACATCGCCCAGTCTTTCTCGTTCCGGCCCGACGGCAGCTCGATGACAATGATGGGCTTTGGCGACGATGAGGAAGTTGGAGTAGAGACCTACAACCAAGGCGTGGATATGGAGGTGATGGCCGACGCCCTGGGCCGGCTGGTGCGCAGGATACCGGCCATGTCAGAGGCTTATTTTCGGGGCGGGTGGTCTGGGTTGTTCACGACAACTCCCGATTGGCACCCCATCTTGGACGCGGTGCCGGGGATCGAGGGCCTGTACTGCGCGGTCGGATTCAGCGGCCATGGATTCAAGCTCTCGCCCATGATTGGGTTAACCATGGCCGAACTGATCGTTGAGGGCGTGGCTAAGAGCGTGGATATTTCACCCCTCCGGTTCAGCCGCTTCCAAGAAGGCGACCTGTTGGAGTCCAGCTACCGTTACCGAGTGCTGGCCTGACCGCCGGCACAGCCGGGGTTTGAAGGATTTGTGTTCAAGATAGCTAAGCGGCTACTGCTGCTCTCCATAGCCTCCCTGGTGCTGCTCGGCGCGGTCCAAGGCAGCGACAGCCCCTCCCCCAGCGAGGTTGCTTTGTCGCCGCACAAGTACAGCCTGTTCCGCTGGGAGGTGGACCACTTATCGGACAAGTGGGTGAACAAGTTTCTGGAAATCCTGCCGTGGAACTCGGAACCCTCCAGGCTGGCACGCATCGCCCAGGCCCAAGAATTCTTCGACCTGATCGCGGAGATCAAGGAGCTGGAACGCGATTCAGGAGATGATAATGCGGCCCGAATCGAAGAGCTGCAGCAACGGCGAAGCGAGATGCAGACCGACGTGGAAGAGACCATGGAGTCGGAGATCAGCGCCGTGCTGGTTGAGGAGGGCTTCTCGTCCCGGATCGGCGTCATATTCCCGCCGGTTGACACGGTTTTCGCGGCATCCCCGGGGGCGTTGATAATCTCACCGCGGGACCGTATCGCTCAGACCAGTTCCACGCTGCTAAAACCCGGCATCCCCGGCCCGGTGCGGGACGAACTGGAGGAGCTGATCTTCCGGGAAGATGGAGTTTCGGCGTTGATCGTGAGCACCGGCGGAGTCGCCACCTTTCCCAGCGTGGTCTCAGTCTCGGGCAACCTCCATGGCGCGCTGGTGATCACGGCCCATGAATGGCTGCACCACTGGTTTTTCTTCCAGCCCCTGGGCCAGCACTTCTGGGACAACTCCGATATGACCACCCTGAATGAGACTGCGGCGACCATCGGCGGAGAGATTATCGGCGACCGGGCCTTCACCGCCATGACCGGGGAGGTCGTCACCCGCGAGCCTGAATCGGACACAGAGCCGACCGACCCCGACGCTTTCGACTTTGAAGCGGCGATGCGGGAGACGCGGCTGATGGCCGAAGCGCTGCTGGCGGAAGGTAAGATCGAGGAGGCCGAGTCCTACATGGAAGAGCGGCGGCAGTTCATCGACGACAACGGCATCTTCATCCGCAAGATCAACCAGGCCTTCTTCGCCTTCCACGGTTCCTACGCCACCGGCGCCGCCTCGGTCAGCCCCATCGGAGACCAGTTGGAAGAACTTCGGATAGGGACGGAATCTTTGGAAGATTTTCTAAAAACCGTGGCGGAATTCGACCGGGTCGATGACCTTCCGGATTATTTGGGCGTGGCGCTGCCCAGAGACTCCGGTGCTACTGAATGAACCGGATATCTGGCGACGATCGTTATAAGAAGAGACCGGCACGAAGGCGCCGGTCTCTTCTTGTTGGGTCGCTCGTCAATTTGTTTCGGCTCCCTGACGCTAGATCCGGTCCTTAACCTTAGCCCAGATGTCCGCCGGCGTCGCCGATTGGCACATTCCGACCACGCCTTGAAATACTTCCGGAGGCATCCCGCCCTTCATTACGCCGAGCAAAGAGACCAGGTCGTCTGGGTTGAAGCTGGCGCAGATCAAAATGATGAATTGGCCCATCACATCCGGCGCAACGCTGGCATCTATGGCCCCCTCTATGGCGCCGAGTTCCTCGTCGGTGAAATTGTCCCACAGGGCTTGCTGCAGTTCATGCTCTTCCCGGTAAAGATGAGATATATAGGCGCCTACGAACTGGTTGTAAATGTCGTAAATCTCGTTTCCCAATTCAGATTTCCGCGCGCCGCTGGCACTCCCTACTTCATTGCTGAGTTTCCTGAGCTGAGCGTAAACCAGTTCGTCGTTCCCATGTTCTTTCTCAAATGACTCGATAAACCCAGGCGCGCGCTCTTCCAGGGCGGTATGGACGTAATCCTCTTCGTGCCCGGCGTGCAAGACCAGCAGCGATATCGTGCTTTCCAGGGAGGCCAACGCTCCGTCGGCCGACGGCTTGTCCTGATAATCCGCGACGCTCAAGTCGTGGGCCGTTGTATACATCATGTGCCGAATTGCTTTGTGGATCGGCCGGTACATCTCGTGTCTTTGCTGCGCCATTATGGATCTCCTTTAACGTGTGACCGAACACCATAAAATCCGGGACCACTGGGACCCGGACCTTTCGGCCAGTCCTATAGTAACTTTAAATTTCGGTAATTCAAGGCTTTGTAGATTTCGATTTCGGTATGGATACGCCTGCTCGCTGTCACAGGCGCGACGCAGCCAGCTTGGCCAGCGCGATCAAGCCGTCCAGCACCGCTTGTGTTATGGGTGGACCGTTTAGGTTCAGCCTTACGCCCTTGTCGCCTTGCCAAAATTGGACCGTGGCGACGTGCCCCTCCTGCACCAGGAAGGATTCGTCCCCGATTTTGGGATCGATGCGGACCAGCTCGGCGCCGCCCTCCGTGGCGAAATAAGTCTGCAAGGCGATCTGTTGCTGGCGGACCTCCACCGAATTGAAGTCGTTCACCAGCACCGTCAGGATCGCCGTACGGTCCGCGGAAATAAAGGTGATTCCCCAGCGGCTGTCAAAGCCCTCCATGCCCTCGGCCCCAGCAAACCCGCTCAGGTCTCGGAACGCCACGTCTCCAACGGCCAGCGGGATTGCCGCTTCGACCTCTTCGTCCGACAAGAGAGCCCGCATGTCCGCTTCGTCGAACGCGCCTGCCGCCGGCGTGAGGGTGCCGGCTTGCTCGAACGAACCTGGCGCGGGCATCTGCGCGGACGTTGACCAGCACCCAGGCCCCCCCGTGTTCACGGACCACCAATCGCCATCAACAAAGACCCAATTTTCGTTGGGGGAATCGAAAAATAGCTGCCCGTCCAGATAGATGTCCCCGATGACCAGCCCTTGGTCGCCGTTCACCGTGACCTCTTGGACACTGAACTCCAGTTGGTCTGAGTCCGCCAGCCCCTTGGACTCTCTGAACGTTGACATGCTAAATTCCGCGGCGGCCGAAAATTCAGCCTCGGTGCACGCGGATTTGTTGCCGGGGCTAAAAAATCCGTACCATTTGGCCCAGTTTCCATCGCTCTGGGCCTTGGCCTGGGACTCCGCCCGGCTCCGGAGCCCGGACTCGGCCGAGTCCGGACCCGAGGCGCCTCCGCAGGCCAACATCGCCACGGTGGCTATGACAACAAATGCCCAAAACCCGAATCTCATACTTAACACTTCGTTTGCTTTAGCCTCCGAGGAGTTTCTGGGGACGGTGTCTGAGGATGTCTTCCGCTTGTGAGACGATCTCCCGGAGGATGTAGGACGCCGGTTCGATGGAGCGTATGAGCCCGGATGCAGTCCCGGCTCGAACCGGGGCGGTAGTGGCGTCACCGGCGGCGGTTGCGGAGGCGATGTCTTCCATGAGTTCGCTCTGACGGGTCATCATTTCAGCCTCCCGGCCGTGCCAGGTATCGGTGAAAGAGTTGCTGATCACACGGTCACCGATCACATCTAAGGCGTATGGGGCATCCGACACCAGGTCATAGACTTTGGTCAGTATCGTGTCATCCACATCGGCGAGGATGACCTGACCCTTGGCCCATTCCGGCCCGGCCCATTCCAGACTGGCAACGAACCGGGTGCCGATCCACGCCCCCTCGGCCCCCAGCATCAGCACTGCGGCGAGGCCGGGTCCGTCTGCGATCCCTCCGGCGGCCACAACCGGTATATCCCCGGCAATCTTAACCACGGCGCGTACGAACGAGAGCGTCCCCAGATGGCTGGTATGCCCGCCCGCCTCGCTGCCCTGGGCAATGATGACGTCTGCCCCGGCCGTTACTGCCTTTTTGGCATTGGCCATCGTCTGGACCTGGGCGAAGATTTTTACGCCGCTTCCCTTGGCTTGATTAATCAATTGTGTCGGATCGACGAAAGAATGACCGATGGCGGCGACCTGGGCATCCAGGGCCGCCTCTATGGCCTTTTCCAGCCCAGGAAACGCCGAGGAAAAACCCACTCCGAAGGGCTGTGAAGTCTTCTCCCTGACGGCGTGCACGTGCTCGAGGAGCCAGGTTGGGTCCGGGTCTGCACCGGCGCCAATCATTCCGAACGCGCCCGCTTTTGAGACTGCCGTAGCCAATGCGGCCGTGGCGGTCCCGGCCATTGGGGCGCTGATGATGGGGAAGTCTATTCCAAGCAATCGGCAGAGTCTTGTAGTCAGCATTGCGGTTCTCCAGGGAGTTGGTTGATGCGGATTTTGGCCCCCATCTCCGACTATGTCGAGCGCCGATTCTATCGAGCGTCCTCGGCTTCGCCGGGAAGTCTCCCCGATCGATCGAGGAGACTTCCCTTCCCGTCCTTCCGCGGAAGAACGGGAAGGGATCAGGCGGTTCGGCGCGGACTTAGCTTACACCCAGGGTGAGCGTTTGGAGCGGTCTTTCTGGGAGGTGGCGGCGGAGAGGCCCTGGCGTTCCAGGGAGTCGGTCAGCAATCTGCGGAAGACGCGGCGGTCCCCGGCGCTGACCACTGCTTGCTCGTGGGACTCGGAGATGGCCACCGGATAGCCCTGTCCGCGCCGGCACTGGTCCCAGACCAGGCTGTGGGTCAGAGAGAGCAGGGTCTCGTTCTTAGCCACCCACTTGGGGACCTCGACCCGGCCAATCTCTTCGCCGGCGTTCACGTAGAAGAAGTAGACCTTGTTGGCCTCGTCGTAGGACTCCCTGGAAACCGACGAGTTAGTCTTGTAGACCGGAGAGCGCCAGCCGGGTTCGAGCAGGCGCTGGAACAGGTCCCGGTCCAGGAAATCGTTGGCCCCGGCGCAAGGCTGCTGGGTGGAGCGGCGGTTGTTGCATGACTGAGTGCAGACGGCGACATCGTGAGGGCACAAGGAGCAGCGGACGGCGTTCAAGGCTTCGGTGCTTCGGGGGTAGGACACGTAGGCGGCCAGGGCCACCGGGCGGGTCTCGGCCAACTTCTCCAGGCGTTTCATGGCGGGAAGCAGTCCGTCATTGATGATCGCGTCGCTCACGTAGGGACGATAGGCCTGTCCGGACAGTCCCCACAGCACCAACGAGCCGTCCACCAGTGCCAATACCGGAAGGCCGGACGGGCATTGTTCCACCGTGTCGGCCAGGGTCTCCAGCTCTTTCACGGTGCGCACCAAGCCCAGAAGCGGACCGCTGATTATCTCCTCTCCGGTCGAGCTTTTGGGATCCGAGATGTAGAGCTCTTCCGGGGTGGTGGCTAGGTGGGGCCGGCTGAAGAGTGTGGCGTCGGACCGGCTGCCGTAGGTCAGCACGCAACCGCCGAGGTTCAGCAGGTAGCAGGCCACGGGCAGGTGACGGTCGACGTCTATGTGGGAGCCGTCAACCGCGGCGACCACCCAGTCGGCGGGTAGGCTGGGGGGCGGGTAGGCGCCCAGCAGGGATTCTTCGACCTCGGCGGCCAAGTAGGGGCGTTGTTGGGTGTCGGCGGTCTTCTTGGCGGCGGTGTCGGGGTCGATGCCGGCCGCCGCGTTCAGCAGAGCAGTCAGGCGCTCTTCCCGGGCCTCGCTGGCACCGCGCACCGACTGGGTGAGTTGGTCCAGTTGAAGGACCGTTTGCCCCATGTCCAGTCCCAAGTTAGCCTACCTCACCGGCTCGCCGGCATTTCTAAGTGTGGTCTGCCGTGGGTCTCTACGGTCCAACTGAGGCCTACCTTAGGACCCGTTCGTCGCCGGTGCGGCGGGTGATCTGCTGCTGGTCCATGTGTTCCAGCAGGGGAAGGACGTATTTTCGGCTGGTGTCGAACATGGTCCGGGCTTCGGCCACGGTGATTGTGCCCTGGTCCTTCAAGTGCTGGACGATGCGCTCAGTCATCTCGCGGTAAGCCGACGCATCGAAGATGATTCCGTCCGTTACCCGCACCACCTTGCCCTGGTCGATAAGCACCCCAAGGAGTTCCGAACTGACTTTCTGGTCGCTGGGTGGAGAATAAGGGTCTTTTTGCAGGGATTTCAAGTAGGCGGACGCCTCTTCTTCCATCTTTGTTGTCAGGGTGATCTCATGATCCGGCAGGCGCAGGGACTGCCGTTCATCAACCACGACCTGTTCTTCGACCAGCCGTGCCAACGCCCGTTGGTAGACCGGCTGGGACAGGTCTAGACGGCTGCGGATCTCCTGGGCGGGGGCGCCGTGCCGTAGCGGGTACTGGGTGTGGTAGAGCTGAAGCGCCGAGGCGACCTTGCTCTTGAGTATGTCCCAACCCTGGGCCGAATAGACCACCGCATCCGAGTCGCCGCCGAAATCGCCCAGGCTCACCAGATGGCCTTCCCCGGTCAATCCAGCCACCCTTTCCTTTACTTCCTCCCGGGAGAGGTTGGTCCGTTGCGACAGGGTTGTCAGGTCGCAGGGTCCCCATTGTTCCGCGACGCTGATGATGATGTCCCCACCGGTGCCTTGGTCCAGGGTCATCAGGCGTTCCACGACGACGTCGTCGAACCGGCGGTAGCGGCGCCTGGGATGGGGGTCAACTATCTGGCCGCCGCCCAATGTGTCCTGAGAGGAGCGGATGACGAAGAAGTCGCCCTTGACCACGGGAAGCGGTTCGTTCAGTAATAACTGGACCCAACCTTCCTGCCCGGCGGTCAGCCTGTCGGCGTCGAGGAGCCTGACCCGCGCCGAGGTCTCGCTGGTGAACAGATGAAAGGTGACGCCCTGATTGTGTTTCAGGGGATTGGGGGCGTTCTTGACCATGCGGAGGCGGGCATCGATACGGCGGGTGGGCTTGAGCCAGCCGGGTATGGTCAATATCTCGCCGCGTTCGACTTCGTCTTTGGACAAGCCGGACAGGTTCACCGCCAGCCGCACCCCGGGGTTGGTGGCGTCCACCTTGGTCTTGTGGCTCTGGAGGCCCCGGATCCTGGCCCGCTGTCCCGACCCGGCCAACTCGATCTCCTGGCCCACGGTCAATGTCCCGTCAATGAGGGTGCCGGTGACTACCGTTCCGAAGCCGGAGATGGTGAAGCAGCGGTCGATGGGCAGCCGGGGCCGGCCCAGGTCCTGCCTGGCGTCGGTCTCGTCCAAGATACTGTCCATTGTGGTTCGCAATTCGTCCAGGCCGTCTCCGGTGTAGGCGGAGACGCCGACCATGGGACACCCCTCGAAGGACGTGCCCTGCAGGGTGTCTTCCACCTCGGCTTTGACCAACTCCACCATTTCATCATCGACCAGGTCGGTCTTGGTGACGACCACCAGGCCGCGGGTGATCTGAAGGATGTCCAGGATGGCGATATGCTCTCTGGTCTGGGGCATCACGCTTTCGTCGGCGGCCACGATCAGCAGGGCCAGATCGATGGCGCCCACACCGGCCAGCATGTTTTTGATGAACCTTTCGTGGCCGGGCACATCGACGATGCTGACTTCCCGCCCGCTGGGCAGCGTCATCCAGGCGAAGCCCAAGTCGATGGTCATCTCCCGGGCTTTCTCTTCGGGAAAGCGGTCGGGGTCGATGCCGGTCAGCGCTTTAACCAGAGTGGACTTGCCGTGGTCCACGTGGCCGGCAGTGCCTATTACGTACATGGCTCAGTGATCACGCGGCACTAAAATTTCACGCGGTTGTGATTTCGCGTGCGTGCAGTATCTCGCCCTTGCCCATGGGGCGGATGTCGTTTCCGGTGAGAGTGAGGACGGCAGCGGTATTTCCCTCTCCAGTTACGAACTCGACCTCAAATCCATCTTTGGGATAGCAGTGAATCACGGCTCCAACGTCGCCTTGTTTGAGATTGTGTTCGTTGATGTCACGGGTGAGGACAATTGTGTCCAGTTCTTTGAACATGACATTCTTCTCAGGGCTGAGCCTTTGATGAGATTACGTACAGGATAGCATCCAAAGGCTGTGAGCGAGGCTGGCTGACAGCGTCTAGAGAGATCTCTGAATATATTCCAGACCTCGGGCGAATTCGGGAATCATTCGGCATCCTAGGCTTGTAAGCTGCGAATCGATATCCGCGATTAGAAAGTCTTTAGAATCGCGGTTCAAGAAACATTTCGGGTCCGTTGGAGAGTTATTCAAATGATTTACAACTGCCGCATAGACCAGGGAATCTTGTGGGGATAAATTGAGGGTTCCATGAAACTCTAGCGCTGATTTTAGAGTTGTGCCGTCGATGGGTAAAACTACCGAGCATTCCAATATTCGGGTTAATGTATCGTCAAGTCTCTGCTTTTCTTCTTCGGTGCTTGTTGTTAGTAGAGAAACAATATCTCGAGAACGTTCGACGATTTGTGAGTAAGGTTGAGAGCGAGACAATTGCCTAAGTTCCGCACCCAATTGGCGACTCAATTCAAGCCGAGATTTCGTTCGCCTGGTAATCACCTCGTACGGCTCGGTTACGCTGATTGCGGGTATGTTCAGTTGGATGGAACTGGTTTCGGCTAGAGCGATGATCGACTCACAAGCCTGTGATTCTTCCTGAGCGAACGCCATCTTCAAAATGAAGTTGGACTCGACGTAGACAATCAATCCGCGACCTGTGCCTGGACCGCTCCACCTTTGATTGCCTCATATAATCCTGACTTGATTATCGAAGCAAATTCGGGGTTTTCATCTTCGGAAATCCTGGAATTAGCCAAATCTCCAAGCCAGGTTGACAGCAATAGCTCTAAGCTGGATTCGCTTAGATCGGCTAATGAAAGTCTATCGAGGTACTTGTCCAAGATGCTGTTTGCAGAAATCTTATAATCGAATTCTGCCGACGACCTTGAATTGCCCGGTTTCCAAAGGTAGAAATAATCTTTGAGAGCGAGCAGAAAGAATGCATTGCTAGGAACCATTTGATGGGCAACGAAGTTTCGTCTGAGCGTTGATGCCCATTCGTCAGAAACATGAGACCTTGCCTTGACCTCTACAATCAAAGCAACGTTGTCGTCCGATGATTTGACTACTAAATCCCCTGTTTTGATCATGTCGTCTCGCTTACGTCATTCACCTTGACTCTAACCTACCTTGTGAACGCCCGCAAGTTGCATATGCGAGAACGTTTCGATGGTGTAGATGGGCGTAGGGCCCTACTCCACGAACCTCGTAAAAGCCTGGTTGGCGATTAAATAAGACGGCTTGGTCAGCTTCAGACAGTCACCGTCTTGTTCCAAAAGACCCAGTTGGATGCACTCTTCGATGGGCGCTTGATACTTCTTCGCCAGGTCCACTCCCGTCCGGGTGGAGGCGTCCGATAGATGCAGTCCGTCCAGTAGCCGCAGACCCAAAAACATGGTCTCGGAGCAGGCGGTCTCCTGACTGATGTGTTCCCAGCCGCCTGAGGTCGGGACACCTTGTAGCACCGATTCGACCAGCTCATCCGCTGGCTGGACGCCGGCATCGGCCCAGGCAGTTGCCTTGTTGTTGTAATCCCTGGGCGATAGGACGGTCCAAAAGCGCCAATCTCCCAGATGGGAATGGGCGCCGGGCCCCACGCCCAGGTAGGGGCCGTTCTCCCAGTAGACCAAATTATGCTCGCAGGCCCGGCCCGGCAGCGACCAGTTGGATATCTCGTAGTGATGGTAGCCCGCCGAGGCCAGGGCATCGCGGGCGTATCCGTACATGTCGGCGGCCAGGTCTGGGTCGGGTTCGGGGATCTTTCCCTCCTCCACCCAGCGGTGCATGGGAGTCCCTTCTTCCAGGGTCAGGGCGTAGAGGGAGATATGCTCCGGGGCCAGTCCGGCCAGCGAGTCCAGGGTCCGCCGCCATTGGTCCATGGACTGGTTGGGCAGCCCGTACATCAAGTCCAGGTTCACGTTATCGAAACCGGCTTGGCGGGCGGACTCGAATGCCTGGACCGCCTCGGACGCCTGGTGGCGGCGGCCCAGCAGGTTAAGCAGGTCATTGTCCAGGCTCTGCACTCCGATGCTGAGGCGGTTGACGCCCTGACCAAGTATGCCTTCGCAGGCTGCGGCGTCCAAATCTCCAGGGTTGGCTTCGATGGTGATCTCTGCGGCTGGGTCGACCCGGAATGAATCTTGGACGGAGGCCAGAATCTGCTCGATATATCCGGGAGGCAGGTAGGAAGGAGTGCCGCCGCCGAAGAAGACTGAATTGACGGCGGGACGGGCCAGGGTCTCGCCCCAACACTCAATCTCCGCCGTTAGTGCGGGAAGAAAGGGCTCCATCAGGTTCTCGATGCCCTGGTAAGTGTTGAAGTCGCAGTAAGGACACTTGGTCTTGCAAAAAGGAACGTGGACGTATAGTCCCATTCCGGAGGCGGGAACGATCTGGCGAGCGTTACTCGTCGTCAATCAACCTGCTGGAGCCATCGACCACCTTGTCAGGGTCCTTGTCTTCGGGACGCTTGGAGGCCGGGACTCGGTCCAGGTGCTCGTCCACGATGTCCGGCGGCGCACCTTTGGTCAGGGCGAGCAACGCCAGGCCCAAGATGAAGAGGTCGTCGAACCGTCCGAGTATGGGAACACGGTCTGGAATCAGGTCCAAGGGGGACAAAGCATAGAGGATGGCCAGGGGCACCAGCGCCCGCAGAAAAATCGAAACTCGTTTGTCGAAGGTTAGACGCCAGACCAAGCGGAAAAACTTCAAGACCTTGGGCAGCAAGCGGGGAGCCAGGAAATATAGGAGGGGAAACGCCAGTCTGAAAAACATGGTCACACTCTAAGCGAGTATTCTCTCCAGTTAAATTATAAGCCAAGGTGTGATAACTTGGAACCAGCCGGTCCGGTCACTGGTATTACGTCTCCACCGGCATATTCGGCCTCATGAAGGGCGCCTTAGAGCCGGTGCCTATCGTTTTGATGGAGGGGTGAGCATGCCCACGGCAAAACGTCCCCAGACCGTCGGAGCTCTCCGCAAGAGCAAATACCAAGTCATTCCGGTGCGCGAGGAGATGCGGAAGAACTTGATCGCCAAGATCCGCGCCGAAGAGTTGATATTTCCCGGCATCGTCGGATTTGAGCAAACGGTCATCCCCCAGGTCGAGAATGCCATCCTGGCCGGGCAGGACTTCATCCTGCTGGGCGAGCGTGGACAAGCCAAGTCCCGCATAATCCGGAGCCTGATATTTTTGCTGGACGAGGAAATTCCCAAGATCGCCAACTGCGAGATAAACGATAACCCCTATGATCCCATCTGCAGGGTCTGCCGGGACAAAGTGGCGGAGATGGGTGATAAAACGCCGCTGGAATGGATCTCCAGAGAAGAACGCTACTCCGAAAAACTGGCAACCCCCGATATTTCCATAGCCGACCTCATCGGCGAGATAGACCCCATCAAGGTCGCCGAGGGCCATTATCTGTCCGACGAATTAGTGATCCACTACGGCTTGGTGCCCCGCACCAATCGCGGTATCTTCTGTATCAATGAGTTGCCCGACCTGGCGGAAAGGATCCAGGTGGGGCTGTTTAACCTGATGGAAGAGCGGGACGTGCAGATCAAAGGCTACCGGGTGCGGTTGCCCGTGGATGTGTTCGTGGTGTCGACGGCGAACCCCGAAGACTACACCAACCGCGGCCGCATCGTGACCCCGCTGAAAGACCGCTACGGCTCCCAGATCCACACCCATTACCCCCTGAACTCC
>JADFPD010000051.1 GCA_022562475.1 Chloroflexota bacterium
CCTCTTGTGCCTGTACGGCGCCTTCAGAAACTTCGCGCGCGCCGTCCTCCGTCGCTTTGATGGACTCATCGACACCACTCTGAACGGTATCGATCAGACTGGCGATCTCCTTGGTCGCGTCGGTGACACGCTCGGCCAACTTCCTGACTTCGTCGGCCACCACCGCGAATCCGCGTCCCTGCTCACCGGCCCGGGCCGCCTCGATGGCGGCGTTCAGGGCCAGCAGGTTGGTCTGGGCCGCGATGTCGTCGATGACGGTTACGATCTTGCCAATCTCTGCAGACTGGGTGCCAAGTTCGGTGATCTTATCCGAGGCCATGTTCACCGCTGCCTCGATCTTCTCCATGCCTTCGACGGTTTTCCCGACCATCTCCGCGCCCGCCCTGGCGGACTCACTGGCTTCCTGGGACCCACTGGCAGCGGCCTGGGCGTTCTGGGCCACTTCGTTCACCGCCGAAGAGACCTGGGCCACTATGGAGGATGCCTGCTCAACCTGGCCGGCCTGCTCCTGGCTGCCCTGCGCTATCTGTTCGATGGCCTTGGACAATTGGCCGATGGCGGTTGTGGTGTTGTCAACGCTCTCGGATTGTTGTTCGGCGCCGCTGGCCAACTGCTGAGTGGTAGCGGTCATGCCCTGTGTGGACTGGCCCGCCTGCTGGGCTGCGCTGGCAAGCTGTGTGCTGGCGCTGCCTAGGTTATCGGCAGTGGTCCGCACATCCCCGATCAAACTGCGCAGATTTCCGACCATTCGCGAGAATGCATTGCCCAGCGCGTCTTCGTTTGACCGTGGCTTGACCGTGACCGTCAGGTCGCCGTCACCGATCCGCTCGGCGATTCCTGAGGCCTCGACCAGGTACTCACGCATCTCTCCGTAGGAGCGCGCCATTTCGCCGATCTCGTCCTTGGATTTGATGTCTACTTCTGCGGTAACGTCGCCCAGGGAAATCTTTTTCAGAGCGCCGCCGACGATGTTGACACCGCTGACGATGCTCCGGGAGAGGAAGAAGCCGATAACCATCATGATGGCTATGGATGCACCGGCTATGCCCAGCCCCATGGTCCGGGCCGAGCTGGCTTGCGCCGCAACTTCGTCCGCCCGAACTTCGTTTAGGGCGAGCTCAGATTCCAAGAACGCGCCCAGGTCACCCCGTATCACATCCATGCTCTGTTTGCCCAGTCCCGAATTTACCAGGTCTATGACATTGCCCATATTCTTCGGGAAGTTCCGGACTTCTATGCGTGCGTCGATCTCTGGCTGTGCCGCGGCCTCTTTCCAGGCTGTCACCGCGACTTGAATGCCATTTATTTCGCTCAATGAGACGCCGGATGCATCGTGATCGAAGTCCGTCAGTTGTTGAACATCTAGGGTGAGCTTAGCTTGTCCCTGAGTGAACGGGTCAAGAGAAGAGTCTTCGCCGGTGAGGAGGAAACCGCGTTGCCCGGTCTCCATGTTCACCAAGTCCAGTGTGATTGCCTCCATGAGGAAGCGCCCCTCCAGGTCATCGGCTGCCTCAAACTTGGCGGTGATTCCGCCTAGCACCCCCCGGATCGAGTCGAATTTCTCCTTGCCGATGGTCCGGGCCGATATCTCGGCGAAGAGCGCTTGGGCGACCGCCCCTTCCTCTACTTCTTCCCTCAGGGCGATCGCACCCTCGGCGTACCCGGTCAGCCACTCTCTCTCCAGGTCATGGATCGCTCTGAGCTTGGCTACCGCCGCCGGGTTGTCGGAAGTTAGCTCTTGCTCCTCCGCCATCACTTCCTCGAATCTGGTTCTGCCGTTGTTGTATGGGTCCAAATAGTTTGGCTTACCGGTAACCAGATAGCCTCGCAGACCGGTCTCCATATCCACCATCAGTCCGGTCAATAGCTGGGCGTTGGTCAAAACCGGAGTATCGTGATGCACCAGGAAATTAAATTTGTTGTTCAAGCCGCTGATGCTGCTTAGCAACATATAAGCCAAAATGGCCATTGCCACTCCAGCTACAACGTAACCGCCGATGATCTTGGGGCCGATCTTAAATTTGTTCAAAATACCCATTGGACGTAATTGCCCTCCTGTGTTTTGCCTGGGTGAGCCAGATTGGGTCTAGCTTAGTGCGCCTGGGTCAGAGCTCCGAGTTGCCGATCGATCGAAAAAATCCTCCAATACGATGAAATTAGCGGCTCCGGTCTTGGGCGTGGGCCAAATCGTTGTTCTCTACGCCTGAAATTGTGGGCCTCAGGGTAAGAGTTGCTGCCCTTTAACCGGGCGCAATCGGATGCAATGCATCAGCGCCCGGCGCCGGGTGTTGGTATCGATTCCGAACCACGCCGGACTCATAGTGACTGGTCTGGAATTAGTGTGTCCGGACCCAGACCGTCACGTTAGTATCTGTGGCGGAAACAAAGGACACGTCTCCATGACCGCCGAGGGTTATGCTCTCACCCGGTGCTTGGGTCTCCAAGCACTTAATGGGCCAAGGGGATGGCGCAAAACCCATCTACCGGGCGGCTCTCAAAGGGCCAGTCTAATGGACCTGTTGGGCCAACGAAATGGGCTGAGGCAGTATGCGACAGGAAGGGAAAACGCTGCCCAAAAGTGGTGATTTCTAAGGCATTCGCCGTACCGCCGTCACGGTTCCAAAGGCGGCCGAGGCGGCCGGGATCAGCGAATTGAATCATAGGAGGGCCTGCTATAGTTTGTTTCGCGATGCGGAATCAGGTCCTGCTCCTTTGTCGAACAGAGACGGCGGTGTCGTCCAATAAACACCGCCGTCCCACACAGGAGGGGCGTCCAATATTTCGCTGGGCGAAATTGGACTCGACAAATGCCCGGAATTATTCAGAATACGGCGTGGATTGCAGGAGATGTCTAACGCTTACGAATTATCGTTCGGTTTGTCGGCCAACGCCGTTGGGTTGGCAATCCGTGCCTATCGCCGACAGGATTGATTGTCGTTTCGGCATCTTCGGCCGAAGTGCGGTCCGGCGGGGTCTATGGATTCCGCCCTGGGGACCAGCTGCTGATAAATCGCCGAATTCTTTGTCCTTAGGCTTCTGGACCCAGCCAATTTCAATTTGGCTGGGGAGGCAAAAATGATGACCACGCACACCGGCGGTTACAACCTCCCCTTGCGCGGTCTCCGATTAAGAGACCTTCTTAGTGGCTCATCGGCCAACTCTTAATCCGATGGCAGGGACCCAACGGGGACTTCTCGATATTCCGATGCCTTAGGACTTGAAGCAGAAGACGACCCATTAGGGTTTGTCTCAGTCTCCCCTCCAACCTTGAATACTGAAACCGCCTCCTGAAGGGAAACGGACATATCGGAGAGGGTCTGGGCCGAAGCGACAACTTCCTCAACTTGGGCGCTCATCTCCTCCGCCGTTGCGGACATCTCCTGGGCGGCAGCGCTGCTCTGCTGGGTTATTCCCGCAACGCTTTCAATCGAACGTGAAACTTCGTCGCTATTGGCCGTCATTTGCTCCGCGGCGGCCGAGTTTTGTTCGACAACGGAACTGACGTTATCGATCGTCTTTACCATCTCGTCACTCGAAGCGCTTACCTCTTCTGCGGCGGCAGATATCTGGTCTACTTGGCCGGCCACCGATTCCACCGAAGCCAGTATCTGCTCAAGGATCTTGCCGGCCTCTTGTGCTTGTAAGGCGCCTTCGGCCACTTCACGCGCTCCGTCCTCTGTCGCCTTGATGGACTCCTCGACCCCACTTTGAACGGTGTCGATCAGATTGGCGATCTCCTTGGTCGCGTCAGAGACACGCTCGGCCAACTTCCTGACTTCGTCGGCCACCACCGCGAATCCGCGTCCCTGCTCACCGGCCCGGGCCGCCTCGATGGCGGCGTTCAGGGCCAGCAGGTTGGTCTGGGCCGCGATGTCGTCGATGACGGTTACGATCTTGCCGATCTCCGCAGATTGGGTGCCAAGTTCGGTGATCTTATCCGAGGCCATGCTCACCGCTGCCTCGATCTTCTGCATGCCTTCGACGGTTTTCCCGACCATCTCCGCGCCCGCCCTGGCGGCCTCACTGGCTTCCTGGGACCCACTGGCAGCGGCCTGGGCGTTCTGGGCCACTTCGTTCACCGCCGAAGAGACCTGGGCCACTATGGAGGATGCCTGCTCAACCTGGCCGGCCTGCTCCTGGCTGCCCTGGGCTATCAGTTCGATGGCCTTGGACAATTGGCCGATGGCGGTTGTGGTCGAGTCCACGCTCTCGGATTGCTGTTCAGCGCCGCTGGCCAACTGCTGAGTGGTGGCGGTCATGCCCTGTGTGGACTGGCCTGCCTGCTGGGCTGCGCTGGCAAGCTGTGTGCTGGCGCTGCCTAGGTTATCGGCAGTGGTCCGCACATCCCCGATCAAACTGCGTAGATTTCCGACCATTCGCGAGAATGCATTGCCCAATGCATCGCTTGCGGACCTGGGTTTGACCTCAACAGTTAAGTCACCGTTCCCAATTCGGGTTGCGACTTCGGCAGACTCGATCAGGTAATCGCGCAACTCTCCATAGGCACGCGCCATTTCGCCAATTTCGTCGGAAGACTTGATTTCTACATTGGCGCTAACGTCGCCCGCTGCCAATCTTCGCAAACCACCGTTCACAGCATTTATTCCGTTGGAAATATTGCGTGACAGAAAAACAACAACGGCTAGTGCGATTAATAGCACTACCACGCCAACGCCAACCATCAATTTTACCGAGTTACTTTTAGCGGAGCCGGTTGTTGCCAAGGCTGATTGCATATCTTCGTTCACCAACGCAGCCAATCTGTCCACATGTTCGCCCATTTTGCCTTCGGCCGCGATCATCTTGTAGAACTGGGCTACGCCGGCCTCCGAATCACCATCGGAGAAGTATTGGCCGAACAACTCTGCCTCCCGTTCGAAGATGATATATTCCTTTTCCGCGTTTTCCAGAATCCTGAGGAGTTCCGGTTCACCTTGGAATTTGGTCTTCAGGTCTGCTATCTGTCCATTAATCTTTATCGTGTCCTTACGGGCTTTCTCCAGCCACACAGGGTCCAAGGTAGTGGCATATCCGAAAAAGTGCTCTTCTTGGAAGGCTGCCTGTAAGGCTAGGTCGCGGGTGATTTCATTCCGGGGGAAATGTTTTTGGGCGATCTCACTGCTCGCACTTTGGGCGGTATTAAGGCCGGTCAAAGCGATGGCAAGTACTGCCACGAAGCCGACCAAGACTATTGAGAATCCACTGATCAATTTGCTCTTGATGCTGAGTTTCATTGCCAAGTCCTTTGTCTATTTGTTTTGCCGTTGTAAATTTTCATTTCGCCTAGATACCTGGATGCCTAATTAGCCGCGCCGGAGTCTAGGCAACCAGCGGTTTTTGGGGGCGGCTAGCTTTCTGCTAAACGGTCATTACATAATTGGGAACTACGCCTCCACATAAAAGAGTTGCTCTCAAAGATGACCGGTGAATCTACTCGAATTCAGGAGTGATATTGGTCATGCCGCACGATGAATCAGGGACCGATATGCATAGAATATACGGCTTCCGTTATCCCAATACCGGTGACCTGTCAGAATCCCGTTAGACCCGGAATGGCTGTTAAGCAATCATTATTTCGCAACACAAATGCTGAATTTAGTCCGCCGCCATGCAGAAATAAGGCCGCGACTGGAGCTTCCCGATGAAAGTAGGCAAAGAAAGTGTATTAGTAGTGGATGACGAGGACGCGACCCGGCTGAAGGTGGCCGGCCGCCTGGAGAGGGCCGGGTACGACGTTTTCGAAGCATCCAACGGATTGGAAGGCCTGCAAGGCTTTTACCGCAACCGGCCAAACCTCGTTGTACTCGACGTAGCTATGCCGGAAATGGATGGCTGGCAAGTCTTGCAAAGGATTCGCGAGGTCTCAACAATCCCGGTATTGATGCTGACCGCCATTAAGCAAGAGCGTGACAAGATTCGGGGACTTGACGAAGGCGCGGACGATTACATTACCAAGCCTTTTTCAGGAGAAGATTTGGTGGCCCGCGTCAAAGCGATCATGAGGCGGGCCAATCAAGCGCAAGACGAAATTGAAGAAAACATCTACAGCGATTCCGACCTGAGCATCGATTTCCAAAGACACGAGGTATTCGTCCGGGGCGAATCTGTAAATCTGAGCGCCACTGAATTTCGCCTGCTGAATGTATTGACGAAATATGCGGGCCAGGTGCTTAGTCAGGCAAGACTATTGGACTTGGTGTGGGGCCAGGAATTCGATGATTCGTTGAGCGTTGCCCGGCTATACATCGCATATTTGCGCCAGAAGATCGAGGAAAACCCGCGCAAACCGAAACTGATCGAACCGATAAGAGGATTTGGTTACCGCTACCGCGGAAGATCTGGCGTCTCAAAATAACCCTTCCAGGTCTTCTTAAACCGAAGCAACTCCGAAAGATCCCTGGCTGTTTCAGCCGGGGATCTTTCTTATTAAGTGGCGACCGAATGTTGTCAATGAACCCCAGTGTCTCAGCGACGCGTTCGCTAAAACCTCTTCAAACGTTCACACCGGGCCCCGCTCCAACCTGCGGTAATCGATTCCCCGAACCGGGATATTCCAAGTCTGACGGTATTCTAACGAATCGCCGATATTGGGATAACGAACGCCTGATAAATTTGGTATATCGACCTCATTAGGAGGCGATTCGAGTATGTATCTCGTCACCCAAAATATACTCAGGAGGAAAGCATGTCGTTCAATCGAATGAAGATAGGGACCAAACTCGTCCTTTTTCCCATGGTAATCGTCCTTATCGGCGTCGCAGCCCTTGGCGTGACCATCAGCAATACGATAAAAATCAGTAATTCCGCCAAGGAGATTGCTGCGGAAACGGAGGAGGCGAGTCGATTAGCAGATTTCGAGACAACCCTCGCTGAGATGAAAATAGCGGAAAGAGACTTTCTGCTACCCGGTGATCCTGCCTTTTTAGAAATCCGCGAAGAGCATGAACATCACGCCATTGAGAAGCTTAATGATGCTACGGAGGCCCAGGCCACCGGCAGCCATGAGCACCATGCGCTAGAGGGTTTACGCGAACAGCTCGAGGCAGACGAGAGTTTTCACCATGTGGTGGAAATCTACCAAAGCGGCAACCAAGAAGAAGCATTGCGCCTCTACAACAGTTCCAATGGTGTGGCGTCGCACGACGAGCACGGCGATGAGTCGGGGCTAGAAGTGGATGCGGTGATCAGTGAAGTGCTCAGTGGAAATGACCAGCAACTGGAATCGACCATCCTGATGAGCGTGATCGCCGCTGTGGTAGCCGTTGCCTTTGCGCTCATTGCCGGACTCATGTTATCCCGCAAGATCACCAAACCGATCCTCAAACTTCGGGACATCGCGGATAAGGTTAGCTTGGGCGATCTGGACTTCGAGAATACGGTGAACGCTCAAGATGAGATTGGCGAACTATCGAATTCCTTCGACCGAATGGTGACCGCGGTGCGCTTCCTCGTTGCCGATGGCGAAGAAGATAAGGAGCAATTAACTCATGCCGTTGTATAACGATGTGATTGAGTTGGCCCGCCCTTACTTGGGCCCGGCCGCCGAAAAGTTCGTCGCCCGCCAGATCAGTTCGCATTTGGATGTCGCAGCTGACCAACTTGGAAGCCAGCACTTGGAAGAATTGTCTAAATGGTGTTTTAATTCCGGCAAACTGGTGATGCCTGAGGCCAAGGCACAAGAATTCAGCCAGAAAGTCAAATCCATGAAACGCTGATTCCTCCCCTTTCGTTACCTATCCCTCCGAAGATGGCCAAGGACCAAGCCGGTCCCTTGGCCATCTTCGCTGCTTCTGCGGGGAATACCTAAATGCCTCGTGGTTCCGTGCCAGTATTACCACCGCACCGCGGCTGCCTCAGATTTAAGGGGTCTTGCATGCCGCGTTTACGGCCGGTTATGGCATATCTGAAACGTCGGTGCCAATAAAATGGCAGATCTGAATATATAGAGCATGGAACTAGAAATACCTGGAAAAGGACCAGAATACGGTTCCGCCAAAGACTACGATCATGCGGTAAAAAAAGCCGACCAAGCCAATCGTCGACCGCTAGAACGACGATTCCCGAAGCTAACAAGTATCAAGGTGGTGATTACTCAACCCACCACGAACGAATGGCCGGAAAGACGCGTGAGCGTCCGCAATGCCCTCCAAACCGCTAGGGGCACGGCAATGCCGTGCCCCTACATGCATCGGCCAGAGCGGACCGTGAGTTCCTAAGCGTAGCGGAGCAACACCTCGGCTAATTCCTCGGGATGCTGGGCCATCACCTGGTGGCAGGACTCGATCTCCACCGTTTCCACTCCCTCGAACCGCTCGGCGATGCGCGCCTGGGCGTCAGGCGGGATTATCTTGTCCTGGGTCAACACGATATAGGTCACCGGACAAGGCAGGTCCGAGTTCTCCATGGGCAACCGCGATTTGAGCACCCTGGTCGGCAGCGGGCCCAAGAACCCCAACAACTGCACCACCTCCATGGGGTCCATGCCGTTGCACAAGAACCCGTTGATAGCCGGGGTGGGAAGTTTCAACTCCTGACGGGACAGCGAACTGAGCATGGAAAATATCCTGAATGCAGTCCGTGTTTTCGCCGGACAGGCGCTGAGCAGCGGACGCTGTGGGGCAGGAACGATGCCGGCCACCAGCACCACCCGTTTGGGCGGAACGTCCATCTCGCTGGCCGCCTGGACCACCAGGCTGCCGGAGAATCCGTGGCCCACCAGCACCAGGTCCTTCAATTTCTCCCGTTTCACCGCCCGCGTGATCGCCTGAACGCACTCCTCCAACCGGACCGCGGAGGTGTCTCCGCCGGCGTCCGCGCCGTGGCCGGGCAGGTCAAGCGAGTGTACTTTGTTGGCCCGGCGCTGTTTATACAACGTGGGTGGGTGCTCTTCCGGGGCGGTTAGATGCCCCCAGACCGCGCCCCAGCTCCAAGCTCCCTGCCCCGCGCCGTGCACCAGTAGATAGTCGGTCATCCGGTATTCCTGTCCATGTTTATAGATAACTCAGCTTCGAGACGCAATTCAATCAGAAACCGCGGACCGTAGCGCGTCCAGCAGCGGCCCGTCCTCTTCGGGCAACACCGTACGCGGGTCCAACAAGACACGGTCATCTTCGATACGTGCGATCACCGGGGTGCTGCTGTCCCGCAACCGCCGCATGACCTCATCCGGGCCCAATGCCTGGCAATCAAGGGAAAGCACCCATGACGGCATAGTCTCGCCGGGCAGGCTGCCGCCGCCGACGGCCGAACGGCTTTTCTCCACGGACGAAGGACATTCCAGTCCCGCCTGCCAGGATTTGGCCCGCTTCTTCAGGGCGGCCTCCGGCGTGGAGATCATGCGCCAGACCGGGATCTCTTTCTCGGCCTCGCCCTTCAGGTAATGGACCAACGTTGCGGTAAGACTGGCCAGACTCAACTTGTCGATGCGCACCGCCCGGGCCAACGGGTGCCGGGCTAGCACGTCCACCAAGTCTTTCTTTCCAACCACGATACCTGCCTGAGGCCCACCCAACAGCTTGTCGCCGGAGAAGAATACCAGACCGGCGCCGTCCTTGATGCTCTCTTGAGGTGTCGGTTCATGGGCCATGCCGTATTTCTCGGTCAGCAATAGACTGCCGCTGCCCACGTCATGGAGCACCGGGATGCCCCTTCTTGCGCCCACCTCCACCAATTCGGCAGTGCCCACGGACGCGGTGAACCCTTCCACCCGGAAATTACTGGCGTGGACCTTCAAGAAAGCGGCCGTGTTTTCGGTCACAGCTTCGTCATAGTCGCGGACGTAGGTGCGGTTGGTGGTGCCGACGTCGACCAGGGTCGCGCCGCTCTGGCGGAGCACGTCCGGGACCCGGAAACCGCCGCCGATCTCCACGGCCTCTGACCGGGACACCACCACCTCTTTGCCGGCGGCCAGGGCCGTGATGCCCAGGAGCATGGCCGAGGCGTTGTTGTTCACCGCCAGGGCCGCCTCCGCCCCGGTGATCTGTTGCAGCAGGGATTGGACCTGCGTCTGCCGGGAGCCGCGGCGTCCGGTGGCCAGGTCCAACTCAAGGTTGGAATACCCTCGGGCAGCTTGGTTGGAGGCCTCGATGGCCGCACGGCTCAAAGGGGCGCGCCCCAGATTGGTGTGGATCACCACCCCGGTGGCGTTGATCACCTGGCGTGGTTCGGCCCGCATGGTGTCTTCTATCCGCTGGCAGACAGAACTGGCAACGCTGTCGGCGTCGGGAGGATCCCCGCCTTGCCTGATCTGTTCCCGCGCCGATTGCAACGCCTCCCTGACTAGGTCCACGACCCAATCGCGGTCGAAGGACTGGGCAGCGGCGGCCACATCCCGATGGGCGAGAACACTATCGACGCTGGGGAGATCGCGAAATTGCATCTAGTGGTCCGGTATCACAAGCTTCACAAATTTGGGCGTAGACCGGACTTTATTCTAGCATGAGGCCCCGAAAATTCAGCGGCCCTCCACTGCTGAATGAATGATTGGGCCGCCCAAATTCTCAGATTCAGACCTGGCAATCCCAGAAACTCTGGTATAAGATAAATCGGATACAGTCACCGTTTGCGTGATCGCAGGTATAGTGTCGCAGTAATGAAACCAAAACTGGCCGCAATACTCGTTATCGGGATTCTGACACTGTCCATCGCCGCCACGGCGGTGGCCGCCATCGGCCAGGCTGTGGCGGAAGATCCCGGCGCCTCCAGCATCGCCCTTGGCAGCTACACCAACGAGATCGGCGACACCAATGACCAAGGCGCGCTGGCCACCGCGTTCTTCAAGGTCTGCCCTTTCCACTGACCCCTGACTCCGGCTCCGCGATCTGCCCCTCCCTCAGCCTCCAACCCTCATAACTATCTGCCTAGTTGACCCCGGGCCGCTCCGCGCCTTATGTTCTTGTTGTAAATTCATCGTCGAAGATCCCTGGCACCTGGAGAGATCGATCATGCAGTCAGGCATGCAAGCTGGCCTTCCCCCGGAACTGGATGCCCTCAAGAACACCATCCGCCAGATAGTGAAGGATGAATGCTATCCCCTGGAGGCCGAGTTCCTAGCCAACCCGTCGAAAGACGGCGTGGACGAACCGGGCGCGCCCAGGGGCATCGCCGAGGCCCTTTCCGGGCTTTTGGGTGTCCTGCCTGAAGCCGCCTGGGACCGCCTGAACAAGGTTTCCAAGGAAACCGGCATCTACACTTCATTCGTTCCCGAGGAGTACGGCGGCGGCGGCATGGGTGCGTTGGGGCACGTTGTCCTTGATGAGGAAGTCCACAAGAGCATCGTGCAATTGCCGACCTCGCCGGTGCCCATGATGATGATCGGCTCGGCCACCCCGGAGCAGGTACAGGAATACCTGCTGCCGTCGGTGGAGGGCAAATTACACTACGCATTTGGCCAGACCGAGCCCAACGCCGGCTCCGACCCCGGCGGGATGATGCAGTCCAGTGCCGTGCTGGACGGCGACGACTGGGTGATCAACGGCACCAAGACCTTTATATCCGGGGCCGCCTCCGCCGACTACCTCCTAATCCAAGCGGTGACCGACCCGGAGAAGCGCCAGCGGGGCGGCATCACCATGTTCATCATCGACAACCCGTCCCCCGGATTGAGCTTCGAACCGATACGCATATGGGTGAACCCTGGCAAAGCCCAGCAGTATGTAGTCAACATGGACAACATCCGCGTGCCCCGGACCAAGGTCCTGGGAGAGGTTGGCCAGGGGTTCACCCTGGGACAGAAATGGCTGGTCCACCACGACCGGCTGCTCCGGGGCTCCATGGCCACCGGCATCCTGAGCCGTGCCCTGGAGATGGCCATCGACTGGGCCAAGGAGCGGGTCACCTACGGACGGCCCATCGCCGACCGGCAGGCAATCCAGTATATGCTGACCGACGTTTACACCGACATCATGACCCTCCGCGCCACGACCAGGGAGATAGCCAAACGTGCCGACGCCGGCGACGACGTGCGGGTGGAAGCCTCCATGATCAAGTACTGCGCCGGCGAATGGGGCTGGCGGAGCATCGACAAGATCATGCAAATCTTCGGCGGCACCGGCGAGACCCTGGACCTGCCCATCGCCCACTGGTACCACATCCTGCGCCACGCCCGCATCGGTGGCGGAACGTCAGAGATACACAAGTTCGTCATGGCGCGGGGCCTGCTGGACGGCAGGGTTAACTTTCAGGGGTAGCCGGGGCCAGGCCATTCAGGGGAAAATCGGCCCGGCAAATACGGACGTTCTCCGGCCGTGGCACGGTAAAATTTTCTGGCGGGATGTGTTCATCCCCAGAACCCAATTATTGCCGTCGGCAGTTCGCTCGATAATGGCGCAGATCACCCACACCTCGCCCCATGCCAACCTGCAGGTCAAAGACCGGTCGGGACAGTCTTCCTGTTTCAACTGCGTCATCGAAACCCACCAGACCCAGGCGTATAACCTGGCCCGGCGGATGCTCAGCGATTGGGCGTTGGCCGAGGACGCGGTCCAGGAGAGTTTCGTCTCGGCCTACCGCGCTTTCAACCGGTTCCGGGGCGAGAACCTCACCGCCTGGGTGCTGCGCATCGTTTCCAACACCTGCCGCGACATGCTGCGCGTACGCAAGTCCCGGCCCACAGTTGCTTTGGACCCGCTGCCCACCGGCGACGGCGACGGGCCCAAGGGCCCCAGCGCCGTCGACCTCCCTTCTACGGAAGCATCTCCGGAGGACCGCGCGGAGCAGTCCGAACTACGGGCGGCCATTCAAGGCTGTCTGGACACCCTTCAAGAAGACCGGCGACTAGCTGTTTTGTTGGTGGACGTGCACGGCCTCAGCTACGAGGAAGCGTCCGAAAGCATGGGCTGTTCCTTGGGCACCGTGAAATCCCGGGTCAGCCGGGGCCGGGGCGGACTGCGCGACTGTCTGCGGCTGACCGGGGAACTTTTACCCTCTCGTTTCCGTCAAGAGGTGTAGGGGAGCTATGTGGCTACTAAGATCAGCACATAGGCATATCGCCCAGGACACGCTCAGCGAGTACCTGGACGGACGGCTGCAGGGGCGGACCCTGGAACGGGTCGAACGGCAGCTCGAGGAATGCGACGCCTGCCGCCAGGACCTGGCTGAGTTGCAGGCCACCGTGGCCATGATGCAGCAATTGCCCATGGTAGAACCCCGGCGCAGCTTCGTCATGTCCGCCCCGCCACCTGAACCGGCACGGGCTGAAACCATCCGGGGCAGGCCGAACCTGGCCCTGCGCGCGCCCAACTGGGTCTACGCCGGCGCAGCGTCGGTAGCCGCCCTGGCCTTGGCGGTGACCATTTCCGTGGATGCCACCGGTGGGCTAAAGTCCGACCCGCTCCGCCAGGAAGCCGTAACCACGGCAGCGGCCCCAGTTGCCGAATCACAGCAAATCACCGGCACATCAGGCCCCATCTCTGGACCAGGCCCGGCCGGCCAGTCTGGCATCCAGTCCGCCGCTCGCTCTGCCGAAACCACTGATGATACCTCTGGTCCCGGCGAAGAAGAAGGCGCCCCGCCTTCGTTGGCTGCCGCCGCGCCTGCCGCGGCCACGTCCGATCAATCGGCCCAAGAAGAGCCGGCAGTCGGAGGGACGTCATCCTTCGGCGCCGAGGCCGCCGCCGTTCCGCCGGCTACCTCTGCCCCAAGAGTAGGACCGGCTCCGGCCACTCAGGATGAGCAAACAACCGTCGCCGAATCCGCCGCAGCCCCGGTGGCCGTTCCTGCCCCGGAGGACGGGGTAGAAACCCAGACCGAAAGCAAAATTGACGATACCGAGACGTCCGCTGCTGCTACAGGCGACTCCGGCCCAGAAGTCAGGGAGTCCATAGGGCCCGTAAGCGGGCCCGGACCAGCGGCGACGGACTTGTATACCGATATCAAGGGCGGCGGCACCTCCACTTGGTGGCGGTTGCTGGAAGCCGCCGCGGGAATCTTGGCCGTCGCCTCCCTGACCGTGCTCGTCGTCCGATGGCGCGCCGGCCGCCGGGATTCGGTTTAATTCCCAGTGTTCCGTGGCTGGCCTCGGCCTGACTGTCCAACGAATTTCTCGTCCGGGAACTTTTCCGGCCGCCCCTACGTCTTAAGCCATGTAAGCAATGCCGTAAGGCGAAATTCTAGGAGAGATAAACACCATGTTCCAAGTAGTGATAAAAAGTAAAAAGATGTTGGTCCTGTTGGGCGCCGCTATGGTCCTTCTTTTGGCGGTGGCCTGTGCTTCCGACAGCAACGACGGAGGCACACCGGGCAACATAGCCGAGCTATTGTCTGCCGTCGGCGGTCCCGAAGCGGCCCAGTTGCTCCGGTCGGGCTCCGGCGCCAACACCGGCATCTGGGTCAACGGGACCGGTAAAGCCACCGGAGACCCAGACTTGGGCATAATCAGCCTGGGCGTGGAAGCCTTGGCCGACACGGCATCCGAGGCCCGTGGCATGGCGGCCGGCGCCATCGACGCCACCATTTCGGTCCTTAGGAACAACAACATCGAGGACCGGGACATGCAGACCAGTCAGTTCAGCATCAGTCCACGCTACAACACTCAGGAGATCACCAGGTGCACCGAAGCCTCTAGAGATTTGGAAGATTTGGAGCCGACCACCGTACCTGCGCCTGGTTCCCCTCAGATTATTGTGCCGATCGTGATTCAAGAAAAAGTGGGCAGCGAGTGCCGAGTGGAGTTCGAACGAGTGCTCATAGGTTACCAGGTGACCAATACCCTGAACGTAAAGGTCCGTGACCTGGACAACATGGGCAACATCATCGACGGCGTCACGGAAGCGGCCGGAAACTTGGTCCGCATCAACCGCGTCAGTTTCACCATCGAGGACACCAAGCCTCTCCACACCGAGGCCCGGGAAGAGGCCATCGCCGACCTGTTGGCCAAAGCCAACGCCATGGCCGTTCTGGCGGGAGTTGAGCTTGGCAAGCTGGTCTTCCTAACCGAGTCCGGTGGCGGCGTGCCGCAATCGTTCGCCAGGCTTGAAGCCGCGCCGGCTTTCGGGTTCGCCAGCCAGTCCACCAGCATCCTGGCCGGGGAATTGGATGTAAACGTGAGCGTGCAGGGAGTTTTCGCCATCGCCCCTTAAAGGGATGAGAAGCAACGTCCATTATGCGCCAACGGGGCGGGGTCGGAAGAGACCTCGCCCTGTTTTAACTTCGCCGACTCCCCGTCAGTCGGAGCGTTTTTTACTTGCGGGGCAATTCCAGGGTTGTTAGAATCCTGCTACCCAGAGTCCACATTGCCTGGACCGGTAGATCGATTCCAAAACGTGGCATTCACGGGAGCAACATGGTCTTTAGCGACTGGACCATCGGGGAAGAGTTTGACAAAGGGCGGACCGTGCCCACCGTCGGCCGGTATTACCAGGTCTTCGCGCGGCGAAGCCGAGGCCGGCCGGATTCCGATCAGGCGTCTTAACCCAGGCGATGAGCCACATGCAAAGGGCCGTTGAGTTGGCCCAACAAGTTGTGGGGGCCACCAGCCCCAATCCCGCCGTGGGCGCGGTGCTGATCAAAGACGAGGTTGAGATTGGGACCGGCGCCACTCAACCACCAGGCCAAGACCACGCCGAGATCGTCGCCTTGAAACAGGCCTCGGACCAGGCCCGCGGCGCCACCCTCTACACCACCCTGGAGCCCTGCTGCACCTGGGGCCGCACTCCACCCTGCACCAAGGCCATCATCGCAGCCGGCGTCGCAGAGGTCCGTTTCGCGGTCATTGACCCCAACCCCAATGTCTCGGGCAGCGGTAGGGACGAACTGGCCGCCGCGGGCATCCGGGTGGTGGAGGAAGAGGCTGAAGGCGCCCGGGAGCTCTACGAGGCGTTCGCCAAGCACATCTCCACCGGCACGCCCTTCGTCACGGTTAAGTACGCCATGACGCTAGACGGTAAGATCGCCACCCATACCGGCGACTCCAAATGGGTGACCGGGCCGGAGGCCAGAGGATTCGTCCAACGCATGCGCCGGGTCTGCGACGCCATCCTGGTGGGGGTGAATACGGCGCTGACCGACGACCCTTACCTGACCGCCCGGGACGACGACGGCAACCCTTTGGAACGCCAGCCGCTACGCGTGGTGTTGGACAGCGTCTGCCACACACCGGTCAAGGCCATCATGTTCAGCCAGCCAGGGTCTACGCTCATCGCCACCACGGAGTCGGCCCCGGATGCGCGGGTGTTGGCGCTGGAGCAGGCAGGGGCCGAAGTGGTGGTGCTGCCCTCCGGCGAAGACCGGAGGGTAGACCTGCGGGCATTGCTGACCCATCTGGGCTCCAAGGGAGTGGTGAACTTGCTGGTGGAGGGCGGAGGTTCGGTCCACGGGGCCTTTTTCGACCTGGGACTGGTGGACAAGGTCTACGCCTTCGTTGCCCCGCTGATCGTCGGCGGAGAGACGTCGCTGTCTCCGGTTGAGGGCTCGGGGGTGCTCATGATGGACGATGCGTGGAGCTTGACTGGCACCCGGATTCAGCAATTTGGGCCGGATTGGCTCATAATAGGGTACCCACGGAAAGAATCCCCGGTGATGGACTCTTTTGAAATAGACGAGCCGGATGACGAGACGCATGTCGAATAGGCGAGTGAGTTAAAAGGTCAAAGTGTTTACCGGAATCGTAGAAGAAGTGGGTGTCGTCGCCAAGATCAGCGATAATTCCATGACCGTCCGGGCGAAAAAGGTCACCGAGGACCTGAAGTTGGGCGACAGCATCGCCGTCAACGGGGCCTGCTTAACCGCCGTCAGTCTAGACCGCGCTCAGTTCTCGGTGGACCTTTCGCCAGAGACCATGCGGCGGACCTCCTTGGGCCGGCTTACGGAAGGCGGGCCGGTGAACCTGGAACGGGCCCTGTTGGCTGGCGACCGGATGGGCGGCCACATCGTGCAGGGCCACGTAGACGGGACAGGCCGCATTATGTCTACCAAAGCGGAGGGTGACTCGATTATCTTCCGCATCAGAGTCCCGAAGCGTCTGAACCGCTATATCGTCGAAAAAGGTTTCGTCGCGGTTGACGGCATTAGTTTGACCGTGGTAAAAAGAGGTGCCTCATCGTTCACATTGGCTGTGATACCATACACGCTGAATAATACTAATTTGGCTGCATTATCAGTTGGGGACCGGGTGAACCTGGAGGCCGACATTCTAGCTAAGTATGTGGAGAGTCTCCTGGACCGGTGATCCGGGGCCGGGGACGAAACGTCTTAAGGACAGAATTATGCCTCTGTGCAGTCTCGAAGAAGGACTTGAAGAGCTAAAAGCGGGCAGGTTTCTCATCGTGGTGGACGATGAGAACCGTGAGAACGAAGGGGACTTGGTGATGCCCGCCGAGATGGTGACACCCGAGGCAGTTAACTTCGTCGTTACCCACGCCCGCGGCCTGCTCTGCATGCCCATCATCGGCGAACGCCTGGACGAACTCCAGATGCCCCTGATGGTCAGCCAGAACGGCTTGGAAAAGAACCAGACCGCCTTCACCGTGTCGGTGGATTACAACGTGAAAACCACCACCGGTATCTCAGCTAGTGACCGCGCCGCGACCATTCGGGCCATGGTGGACCCAGCGTCCAAGCCCGAGGATTTCAACCGTCCCGGCCACCTTTTCCCGTTGCGGTACCATCCCGGCGGGGTGCTGGCCCGGGCCGGCCACACCGAAGCCGCCGTGGACCTCTGCGAGATGGTGGGCATGTATCCCGCCGGAATCGTCTGCGAGATCATGGCTGAAGACGGCACCATGTCCCGGCTCCCGGAACTGGAAAAGTTTGCCGAGGAACATGGACTCAAGATTCTCAGCATCGCTCAGATCATCGCCCAGCGGCGCCGGACCGAGCGTTTGATCGAACGCGTGGCCGAGGCCCGCCTCCCGACCCGCTACGGGCCTTTCCAGGCCATCGCCTACAAGAGCCATGTCGATGCCGGCGAGCACATCGCATTGACCATCGGTGAGTGGACCGAAGACGAGCCGGTCTTGGTCCGCATCCATAGCGAATGCCTCACCGGCGACGTCTTTGGCAGCATGCGTTGTGACTGCGGGGAGCAGATCGAAATGGCGCTGCAGCAATTGGCCGAAGCGGGCAACGGCATCTTCCTCTACATGCGCCAAGAGGGCCGCGGCATCGGGCTCCACAACAAGATCAAAGCATATTCTTTGCAGGACCAAGGCTTGGACACCGTGGAGGCCAACGAGACCCTGGGCTTCGAGCCGGACCTGCGGCATTACGGCGTGGGGGCGCAGATCCTCCGCGACCTGGGCGTCCGTAAGCTGAACCTGCTGACCAACAACCCCAAGAAGGTGGTTGGACTCTCCGGGTTCGACCTGGAGATCGTCGACCGCATCCCCGTGGAAGCGGAAGTGACCGACGAGAACCGCACCTACATGAAAACCAAGAAAGCCCGCATGGGCCACATACTCGGCAACTGCTAGGACCCAAGCACCGGAAATCAGAAAAAGTCCGCCTCTCAGGCGGGCTTTTTAGTTTCCCAGATGCCTGCCCACACCCCACTTCCGTAGGCGCGGCGCCTACTGTCCGACTTTGGACATCAGGTAGGCTTCTATGAACGGGTCTATGGCGCCGTTCAGCACGGCTTCAGGATTGGTGCTCTGTAGATTGGTGCGGTGGTCTTTCACCGATTTATAAGGGTGGAGCACGTAGCTGCGGATCTGACTGCCCCACTCGGCAGCCTTTCTTTCCCCGCGAAGACCCTCCACTTCTTTGGCCTTCTCCTCAGCTTGCCGGGCCAGCAGCCTGGCCTTCAGGATCCTGATGGCATACTCCCGGTTCTGGTGCTGGGAACGCTCGTTCTGACAGGAGACCACGATGCCGGTAGGAGTGTGAGTCAATCGTACCGCCGAGGCCACTTTCTGCACGTTCTGGCCTCCGGGGCCGCTGGAACGGAAGGTATCCATCTTGATGTCTTCCGAACGAATCTCCACTTCCGGTTCATCCTCGGCGGTGGGCAGGACCTCCACCTGGGCAAACGATGTCTGGCGCAGATTGTTGGGGTCGTACGGTGAAAGCCGCACGAGGCGGTGGACCCCCTGTTCGGCGATCAGGTAGCCGAAGGCATGGGCCCCGCCGATCTCCAAGGTCGCTCCGCGCAGCCCGGCTTCTTCCCCGTAGGAGAGGTCCATCACTTCATAAGGCCGTTTCCCCGTCTCCGCCCACTGGCAGTACATCTGCAGCAGCATCTCGGCCCAGTCCTGGGCATCGGTGCCGCCGGCGCCGGCGTGGATCGTAACGATGGCGGGCCGGTCGTCGTAGGGTCCGGAGAGGGTGAGGTTGATCTCTTCCCGGGCCAGTTCCTTGGTCAGTTCTTCGGACTCGGCTTCCAACTGTTCTTGTAGGGAGGGGTCGTCCTCGGCGAGGGCCAACTCAGTCAGTTCCAACAGGTTTTGGGAGCGGGAATCCAGGCCACGCCAAAGCGCCACGGCGTCCTTCAATCGGCCCAGTTGTTGCATCTTCCGCTGCGCGGTCTGGTGGTCGTCCCAGTAGCCCGGTTCGGCCGACTCCCGCTCCAAGACGTTTATTTCGTCTTCTTTACCTGAAAGGTCAAAGACGCTCCACCACCGACGCGATCTTTTGGCTGAGGGTCGATAGGTGTTGTCTTAGTTGCTCCATAGTCCGGTACATTCTCCAGTTATCTTCTTGTTGGACCGGGCTCATCGATGGGTGACGGTCCACGGCCTTTACCGGTCCAATTATAGCAGCCGGCCGTCTCCCATCCCCAGCCGTTGCGACACCCTCCGAAGGGAGATATCAGCCGAGGCCCAGCTTGTCCGACAGCCAGGAAAGTTGTATCTGGGCGTGCTCATGGCCACCGCCTTCAGACGCTCCGTGGTAGACCCGGAGATCACAATCGGGAATCTTCGCCGCCAGTTTTTCTCCAAATGCCAACGGACAGAGACCAATGTCATTGATGCCCACGCTCAACAGCACCGGCGCGGTAATCTTGCCGGCTGTCTTGAGGGGGTCCAGGTCGGCTGTGTTCCGCTTCACGGCCTCCCGGCGGTCGGGATAGAGCCGCAGGTAGTCGTCCAACTCCGCCAGCGGATAAGCCAGGCCCGGCGCCAGGGACGCGGGGTTGCCCAAGGCCATGGGGGTGTTGGCCGCAACGGCAATTACCGCATCGCGGCGGGACGCCACGGCCAGAGCCAACGATCCGCCAAGGCCGGCGCCGATCACCGCTAACTTCCCAATTTGGGCCTGGTCCTGTTGCAATATAGCGTCAAAACCGCGAAGGGCGTCGGCGAAAACCCGGCGCATCACATAGGAATCGGCGCCTGCGATGCCCTCGGTCAGAAGTCCTGGAAACGCTGCCTGGAAAACCTGATCGCTCCAGCGTTGGCCCCGGAAAGTAGGGTTCATGACTACCGCCCGCTCCCGGAGCGGAGTGTAGATTATGTCATGGACACTGGCGTAGTCGGGCATCCGGATGACGGCCGGAAAGGGGCCGTCGCCATGAGGGACCGACAACCAAGCGAATAGCCTGAAGCCGTCGGCCGAAGTGTACCGCATCTGGTAGACATCCCAGTCAGGTTGGGAGTAAAAATCGTCCCGGTGCAGACGCACATCGGCCGGAAATTCCGCCAGCAGCGCCTCGGTCCGCCGCCAGAACCGGTCGGCCGCGGTGGTCATGAAACAACCGCCGTTAAGCCGATCTGACCTTCCAACCAAGCCCTTTCCTGGCCCGGATAGTCGTGGGCGTTGCCGTGTCCCGAATTCGGGAACAGCCAAAGTTCTTTGTGGCCGGTCAACGCCTGGTAGGCCGCGTAGCTGGTCTCCGGCGGGCAGACTTCGTCGTCCAGGGCGATGCCGACCACCATGGGGCATTTGATCCTGGGAGCGAAGTTCACCGCATCGAAGTAGCGCAAGGTGTCCAGCATCCGCTCTTCCTGATCCGGATACGCCCGGGCGTAGCAAGCCAGCTCATCGTAGGGATAGGACTGGAACATGGCCATGGCCTCGGGGTAGCAGCATAAGAATGGATACCCGGCAACCCCGGCTTTGATCTCAGGACGCAGGGCCGAAGTAATCAGGGTGAGTCCGCCGCCTTGGCTGCTACCGCAGGCGTAGATGCGCTCCGGGTCGATCTCCGGGCGGGAACGCAGAAAATCGACGCCGCGCACGCAGTCGGCGATGACCCCTCTGTAGGCATAAGTTTCCTTGCTCTCCAGTCCGGCGGTGAGCAGACCGGGATATCCGGGGTTGAACTCAGCGCTGCTCTTCAACTTGCCCCGGACCGCCACCGACAGCACGGCCACGCCGCTCTTGCCCCAGTCGCGGCGCACCGGGGGTTCCGACTTATACCCGGGGAAATTTATGACGGCCGGGAAAGGCCCGTCTCCTTGGGCCGGCAGGCTGTACCACGCGGAGATCTCCAGGCCGCCCAGGCTTAGATAGGTGACATTGAAGACGTGGACATCGTCGTTGCTCCGAAGCGGTTCCGCCGTGATCACCGGTTTGAGGGATATCGCGGAGAGCATCTCCAGCGTGCCGGTCCAAAAGTCGTCGAAGTCGTCGGGGCAGGTTACCTGGGTCGAAAAATCTTGCAGGTCTTGTTCGGTCGCCATGCGTTCTCCAATTGGGGCGTCGTTGGCCGGTCCCGGTGATTATATCCGTGGCCGGGTGATGAGTGTACTCCCTAGCTAGGCCACACCCCTTTTCATCAGAGCAACATCCAATTCATTGGATTCACGCTATTACCGGAGTTGGTTTCCATGAAAGTAACATTGAAAACGCAAAGCGTCTCTATCCGTGCCCCGCGCTCGGCGGTATTCAAGCTGATCAGTTCGTTCGGTGACATCGTTGATGGCGGAAAAACTCCAGAAGCGCCGGATAAAGACGAAGAAGGTAATAGGGTGATTGAGCGGGATGGCAATCGGCTGTTGATGGAGTTTCGGTCCCGGGATGGCCGGAAGATGTACCGTACTTTAGAAGAAGTGGTCCTATACCCTGAAGAGCGGATCACCTTTAGACACCTGGAAGGTCCGCTGCACTACTCCCAGGAGGAGTTCGTCTTCGTCGAGGTGGATTCCGGGACCACCATGACCCACAACGGAGTGATTGAGTGCCGGATGCATTTGCTCCCCGGCGCCGGTTGGATGGTGGCCCGCTTCTACGTGAAGCGCCGCTACGAAAACCTGGTCCTGCGCCACATGAATTCTCTGAAAGACCAGGCGGAGGGCAATCCCACGGAGTAGATTGGCGCTCCTAACATTGACGGGTTATCTCCCGGGGCCTTTTTAACGTCCGAGTCCACCCGCCAGCATCGCGTCAAATTCAAAAGAGTCTACCGCTGAATGAAAGGAGTACACTTCGAACACGCTGGCTTCTACTAGCGCCACTCCGGATTAATCGCTAGACTCGAGGCCACTGGCCACCATAAGTCCGTCCGGGGAAAGATCAGCTTAATTGCGGGAGAAAAATTGTGAACATTCTCGTTACCGGTTCTTCCGGATTCGTTGGCTCTGCGATTGTGGAATACTTAAAGAGTCGCGACCAATCTGTGATTCGATTGGTGCGAGACGAGCGCATCAAGGGTCACGACATAGCGCACTGGGACCCTGAGAGGGGCACAATAGAGTCTGAGCGCCTTGTCGATATCGATGCCGTGGTCCACCTCGCAGGGGAAAACCTCGCTTCCGGCAGATGGAATACCCAACGCAAGGCTCGCATA
>JADFPD010000052.1 GCA_022562475.1 Chloroflexota bacterium
ACCTTCAACCTGGCCATGGGTAGCTCACCCGGTTTCGAGTCTACTACATGGAACTTGGCGCCCTATTCAGACTCGCTTTCGCTACGGCTCCGGAACTACAGTTCCTTAACCTCGCTCCATACATTAAGTCCCCGGATCATTCTTCAATAGGCACGCCGCCATCCCGATAAAGTCAGGACTACGACCTTCTGTAGGCTTACGGTTTCAGATCTATTTCACTCCCCGCTAGGGGTTCTTTTCACCTTTCCCTCACGGTACTGGTACGCTATCGGTGACCAAAAGTATTTAGCCTTGGAGGGTGGTCCCCCCAGATTCCCACAAGGTTTCCCGTGCCCCGTGGTACTTAGGTAATACGCCAGGAGTCCTATCCCTTTCGTCTACGGGGCTGTCACCCTCTATGACGGTCCTTCCCAGGATCCTTCGACTAGGAATAAGATTTGTAACTCCTTTGAGCCTCATAAGGGGGCTCTAGGCAATCCCTGCAACCCCAATACGACATAGGCCCTTATGCCACTAAGTCATACTGGTTTAGGCTGATCCCCGTTCGTTCGCCACTACTAGGGGAATCTCGGTTGATTTATTTTCCTCGGGGTACTTAGATGTTTCAGTTCCCCCACTTGCCCTCCCGATTTACATCGGGATTATCCGACTCAACACCGGATAAGGTTTCCCCATTCGGGTATCCCCGACTATGCCCACTAGACGGCTCATCGAGGCTTAACGCAGCCTTGCCGCGCCCTTCATCGGCCTTTGGTCCCAAGGCATCCACCGTAAGCCCTTAATAACTTGACCCACGCAAGGAACTTCAAACCTTTGCGTGTATCTTTCTTTTCGTTACGCAGGACTAATTGCAGTTTCTTATTCTCTTTTTAAGGTGCCTCACACGCGAAACGACGGCCAGGGGTTTCCCCCGAACCGCCGTCCAGGTATCCCATCGATTCAACTTATTTTCAGGTAAGAATCATCATCAAGCGAGACGCCACTCTCCTGTGCGAAGTTCGATTATATGCGTGGCCACGCGCAGAGTCAAGAGTCTCCCGCGCCCAATCTTAGCCTCACTGAGATTGGCTTTATTTGGGCTGTCTACCCGCTTTGCAGCTTTCCTCCTCAACTCAGCAATGTCATTCTGAGGAGCGCCGGAGGCCGACGAAGAATCTGCCTATCTTCAACTTGGCAGACCATTCGCTTTACTCAGGGTGACAGTTGGATGGCAATCGTCCCCTCTCCCGTCGCAACGGAAGAGGGCTAGGGTGAGGGTCCCGTTTCTCCACACCCCAAGTTACATGCGAAAATCAGCCAAGCCGAATCTCTATTTGCCCGTGAACACCGAGGGCCGCTTCTCCAAGAATGCTTGGACGGCTTCTTTGTGGTCCTCGGTTTTCCGTACCTGTTCTTGGGCCACATGGGCCAGGTCCAGCGCTTCCTCGAATTCCATGGACAAGCTCTTGTGGACCAGGTACTTGATTAATGCCAACGACTGGGTCGCGCCCTTGGCCAGCCGTGAGGCCAGTTCCAGCGAGCGGGCCATCCTGCTTTACTAGGGCTTAGGAATGGCCGGAGAAGAGATCTCTGGGGCATTTATTTCAAAAGGTTCGCCGAAATCGGACATTGTTATCGTAATCGTAAATCCCCCCTCGTCTGGACTTTCGCCCGCAAAAAAATACTGCCGGATAAGAAGGTCGTCTCTCCCGATCCAGTACTCCACTCGCCGGTCGAGTCTAGGGTCGAACAGCCCAACAATATCCACTCCGGGTGGCACGATCGCGATGAGATGGAGCACATCAACTCCATCCAATTGTTCGACCGCCACGAAAGCCAAGCTGCTTAAAAGTGACGGGTCTCCAATCATTCTCTCTAAGGGAGTTTTTATAGGGACTGCAGGTTCTCGGGTGTGCACCTCCCACTCTCCCGTCTCAGGGGTTTTCGTGTACTCCGTAGCGCCTATCGTGATCGATTCACCACCGCCTGTAACCGTTTCATTAGACGTTGCTAACGTCGTGCTCACTTTCGCCTCGAATCGATCGGGCGCCCGGAATTTGCCGACAGTGACTGAGTCGGCATCCCACCGCACCCCCCCTGGAGTTGTTTCAGTTTTGTACTCCATGGTGAAGTAGTACGAAAGTTGCTCTTTGGTGGCAGCCAAAGCTCTTTCGAGAGTTACTTGTGGAGAAATGGGTCCGGCTTGGAGAAATTGACCCATGCCGTCGGTCGTCGAAGGCACTCTAGTGGCAACGCCTCCACCACAAGCGGCCAGGACTACAAATATTCCCACGCTTGCCAGCAGCTTTAGCCAAATCAGTCCTGGCAGCATCGTCGGTTGTAGGTTTGGTGGCTTGCCCGCATTCTCGCCAATCACGTCTTCCAATTTTTGCACAATATCAATGTCAAATCCAGGATAGTCCAGAGATCGAAACACGAGTCCCCCTGGCCCCAGTATTAAGGGGAAACCAGGGGGACTCGTCAATGGCTAGGGCTGCTTTCCCAAAAGCTCTGAAATCACCGGGCGTTACACGGGCAATTCCTCAAGGTGACTAGTACAGCAGTGTGTGTTTATGAAGGCTCCCCGCACACTCTCCATCGACCGAACTGGTTTGGCTCCCCCAAGAGCCAATTAGGGTCCCGCCTGCTTTGATTGGGTCGTAATAAGTGTGCGCTCCCTGTTTGAAAGGATTTAAATCACAAATGAAAATACTGTTGTCAAATTCGTGCGTCGCGGTTACCACCACCTGGGTCTGAGATGACTCGTACGCCCAGGTACAGGTCCCTCCCTCGTCGGTCCACCCCGATGGCACAAACCAAGCCCAACGGCAGAGAGAACCAGTGTTATAAATCACTACGTCGTTGTCAGTATCAATTTCCCATCTGATCTCTGATTCAACATAGTTGAGGACTAAGCTGAATATCTCTTCCCACCATGTTCTAAATTTGGCTGTGTTGAGAGGGAACGATAGTGGGCTGCTGAGCAGGCCGGACCCACGGCTTCGGACCGCGTCCAAACCGCTGCGCCCTGGATTTGATTCTTGTGGTGCACTCCAACCTGCAGCATCATCCTTAATGATTTTTTCGAGGTCCCCAGGGGACAGCGTACCCTCCTCTCGCAGCTCCTCGCACGTGGCTAAGTTGACAGCCAACGTCCTCGAGACCTTGGGCGCCTCACCGAACGCGCGATCAAGCCGCGTGGTAAATTTGCATCCGTCTCCAACCTTTTCACCCCGGCTAATTGTACGTACTGCGTCCTGGATGACAAATATTTCGTCGTGGTCGTAATCAATAACATCCGCTCCTGTCAGCCGCAGTGGTCCTTCTTCCTGAGCGGAAACCATATAGCCTGAAACTGCCAGATAAATCAAAATACCCAAGACCGAGATGGTCAATCCGGTGGCAACTTGCAAACGGCTTAGTATCATCAGTTCCTCCTTGCTGTTCTAGAAATAGGTACAGATGGGTTTAAAATTTAGATCCCCATATCAGACTAATCATGCCCAGATATATCACTATATCGGATATGTGAGAATTTAGCATTACTCACGGATGCTGTCAACCTTATGTACTCGTTCACTAAATATGAGACAGCAGGGAAGGAACCGACGTCGGCTGTGGTGCAGCCCTCTAATTAAGGATTCGGACAGATTTGTAAG
This sequence comes from Chloroflexota bacterium, assembly GCA_022562475.1. Classification (GTDB taxonomy): domain Bacteria; phylum Chloroflexota; class Dehalococcoidia; order Lucifugimonadales; family UBA3495; genus UBA9611. The sequence goes on from JADFPD010000052.1 coordinate 3,639, forward strand.
TGATACGTCGCGAATCATGTCGGTGCGCCGGTAGCGCGCCGGTCATCGATTCGACCGATGCCTTAACCGTCAACATGAACAGAGCGGAGCCAGACGGCCCCGCTCTTGTCTTTATCCCCTACGGCGGAATCGGGAAGCGCCCCAAATCACCGCCCCTTGAACTGCGCCGGCCGCTTCTCCAAGAAGGCCTGGACGGCTTCTTTGTGGTCGTCGGTCTTTCGGACCTGCTCTTGGGCCACGTGGGCCAGGTCCAAAGCTTCCTCAAAGTCCATGGACAGGCTTTTTTGCACCAGGTACTTGATCAACGCGTGAGATTGGGTCGCCCCCTTGGCCAACCGGGCGGCCAACTCAAGCGAGGCATCGAACAACTCACCGTCGGGCCACAACTTGCTGGCGATGCCCAGCCGGTAGGCCTCCGCTCCGTCGATGCGGTCGCCGGTGTATTGGAGGAGCAGTGTGTTGCCGATGCCGATGAGCCGGGGCAGTTGCCAGCAGCTTCCATCGCCGGGTATCAGCCCCATGCGGGAGAAAGCCTCGGAAAAGACCGCCTTCTCCGCGGTGTACCGGATGTCGCAGGCCAGGGCCAAGCCCATTCCCACGCCGATGGCATGCCCGTTGACCGCCGCGATGGACGGCTTCTGAAGGTTGTGGATCCGGAGGGGGACCCGGCTGGCCTGTCCGCCCAGGGCCACCTTCTGGCCGCGGGTGGCGTACTGACTCTCCATCTTGCCCCAGGGCAGGGGACCGGGCTCGCCGCCATCAGCCTCGCCGGCCTCCCGGTCCTGGATCTGCTGGTTGAAACCCCGGACGTTGGCGCCGGAACAGAATGACGGCTCGGTCCCGGTGAGCAGCAGCACGCGGGCCGCCGGGTTGTCTTCGAATCGGTCCAGGCATTCCATCAGCTCGTCGGCCATCTGCGGGCCCAAGGCGTTCCTGGTGGGAGGGTCATGCATCGTAACGATGAAAACTCCCTCCCGGTCCTCGGTCAGGATGAACTCGTAGGCCATGGCTTTCACCTGCAGTTTTTGCGTTTATTCCCGTGCCGGAAGCATCTCCAGTCGACCTGGAGACCGGCAGCGGCATAGGCTCAGGACTTGATTAGGGAGAGCCCCATCGGTACACTCCGCGAAGCATACCACACGCTCATTGAGAGTAGCCCCGGAGGGGAGGTCAATGAAGACCGACGTCGATGCCAGCCTGCTGGAACGCGTCCGCGAGATTGGCCCGGTACTCAGGGCCAATGTGGCGGAGGGCGAGCGGTTGCGCCGTCTTCCTCAAGAGTCTTTCGATGCCCTGACCAACTCCGGCCTACTCACCATGCTGACGCCCAAGTCCATGGGCGGCTTGGAATTGGACCCGGTATCCTACGCCACGGTGATCGAGGAAACCGTCCGGTTCGACCCGTCGGCGGCGTGGACGATTACCAATCCCCTGCTGTGGGCGTTTTTCTGCTCCCGGCTTCCCGACGAAGGGGCGGAGGAGTTGTTGGGAGAGGACCCAAGGGCGATGTTCGCCGCTTCCATCACGCCACCCATGAAAGCGGAGCCTGTTGAGGGCGGGTTCCAAATCTCCGGCGACGGCCGTTTCGCCAGCAACTGCCATCACGCCAAATGGATCGCCTCGGTCTGCCACGTCACCGATGAATCAGCTTCTGGACCAACATCCCCAAGGCGGACGATCTGGGCTTATATCTCTCGGGATGACTGCCAGATTCTGGACACCTGGGACGTCTTGGGGATGCGCGCCACCGGCAGCAACGACATACGGGTCGATGGCGCGTTCGTGCCCGCCTACCGGGCGTTTCCCTTCACCCCGGAGATCACATTGGGTCCGCGATTCCAAGGCCCGCTCTACCGGTTTTCCTTCATCGGAATAGTGGCGGCGGCACTAACGCCGGTGATGCTTGGCATCGCCCGGGTTGCGATCGACGAGGCTGCGGCATTGGCCAGAGACAAGACCGCGACCGGAGGCAGTTCCCCTCTATGGGCGAGTCCCTCGGTCCAATCGCAGATCGGTCAGGTGGAGGCGACTCTGCGGGCAGCCCACGCGCTGTTCTACCAGACCTTGGATGATATCTGGCAATGGGTCTTGTCCGGACAGGAAGTGACCACCGCCCAGCGGGCCGATATATTGCTGGCCGCGACCAACGCATCCGATAGCTCCGTCCGGGTCGTGGAACGGATGCACACCCTGGCCGGCACCACGGGCATCTACAGCGGCAACCCCATAGAGCGCTGTTTCCGCGACATCCAAGTCGCCAGGCAGCACCGCTTCTATACGGAGAGCCGCTATGAGACCTTTGGCAGGATGTACTTCGGCCTGGAACCGGATTACGGCTTAGTAATGCTGTAGAATAGGGTCAAATTCAAGGCTGATACCGAAAACACCAGCATTCCGGTAGGCCGGTATGAAGGAGTCCGCCATCATGCAGCAGGGCAGCGTAACCAACCTACATATCGCCAGGATCAAGGAGACGCCGTCTGTCCCGGTCCAAGAAGCAACCGCAATCTCCGGCATAGGCCTGGAAGGCGACCGTAGCGCTTTCGAAGGCAGCAAACGCCAGGTGCTATTTATGGACAAAGAGACGCTAGACGAATTCGGCCTTACTCCCGGCCAAGTTAAGGAGAACATCACGGTCACCGGCCTGGACCTATCCCAGACCAAAGAAGGCCAGGTGTTCATCATCGGCGACGATGTGACCATGGAGATCGTGGGTGAATGCGAGCCCTGTGGCAAAATGGACGCCATCCAACCGGGTCTAATGAGCAAGATCGACGGACGGCGCGGCATGCTGGCCAAGGTCCTGAACGGCGGGGCCATCAAGGTGGGCGACACGGTACGAATAGAACCGTAAGCCCAGACCCACATCCGGCAAAAATCAAAGCGGGAAACCAGTGGTTTCCCGCTTTTTTTGTGCTCTGATGACACGCAGGCGAACGGGGTACATACTCCGGAATGAATAAATTACGGCTGGCGGCCGAAGGCTCCCAGCAGCTTGTCCTGCAAGCTAGCGCTGTCCGGAACCGCGACCCTTGCACCAACGATGTGCTGGCCGCCAAACTCCATCTCGCGCATTCCATCGGCCATGGGCGAGAGCATGTTGTAGACATATTCCACCAGGCCTTGGTCCAACTCGGTATTTTGGCCCGTGGCTTTGGCCAAATCCCATCTGTGCACCAGCAGGTCCCAAGTGGGATTGATCATGAACTGGCCCCTGGTCATATCTCCGAAGGGCGTACTGATGCCCGTATCCGCCGAACCGGCGGCCTTGAGGATTTCCAACACCTTGGCCACTCCATCGTCCAACGCCTTGACCGAATCTCCTCCGGGGATAGCACCACCGACTTCCATGGAATTGACTGTGATGTTTTCTTGAAGCACGCCTTCGGCAAATCCGAACACCTTGAGGTTGTGGACGATCAAATTCTGGACGGTCCACTCGGTGCACGGGGTGGAACCCTGCATCTGGTCCGGTTTCACTCCAGATAGGGTTTGCCGGAAACCTTGAACTGCGGCTTCGTAAAGCTCTATGGGGTCACTGCTTTGTGCCATAACCATTCTCCTTGCGCCGCCAGGTGACGGCAAATCAAATTTGGCTTTTCCCGTTTTGAGCGAGCGGAGCCTTAGGGCGTGCGGCCGCTCATGCCCAACAACCGGTCCTGGAAGCTGGCCGTGTCTGGGATGACGACCTCCGGTCCGAACGCGCCCCTTTCGCGGCCCCCTGCGGCAACGTTCGCGATGACATTGTAGCCAATCTCGGCCAACCCGTTATCCAACGTCGAATTCTGGCCGGTGGCCTTCGCCAAATCCCAAGTGTGGATAATCATGTCCGTGATTGGCACCATGATGAACTGACCTCCCGGCATCGACCCGAAGGCAGTCTCCACGGTGTCTGCCAGGTTAATCGACTTCAGCGTGGCCAGGGTGGATTCGGTGATCGCCTTGAACGCTGCCTCCGCGCCCTCGGACGGAAATGCGTGGTCCACAGCTCCCATTGTGGACATATCGAAGCTGGCTTTAGACAATGTGCTGTAGGCGAAGTTTTGGACCGCGAGGGCGTGATTAATCAGAGATTGCACGTTCCATTCGGTGCATGGGGTCGACGAACCGTGTTGGCCAGAACTCGCCGCGAGGATCGGCCTTAGTTGTGCCCAGGCCTGCTCGTATATTTCTACGGGATCAGGTCCTTGCGCCATGGTAGTCCTCCAAAATTATTTAGCGTTCCCGTTTCAAGGGTACACACGTAGAAAACCCCATCGCAGATCGCACGGGCCACACCATTCGATGATATTCCCGGTGCGGATGCCGCAGGATTGTAACTGCCGAAAAACACACGGTCAACGCGGCTCCGACACCACCCGATTGACGGTCTGTTGATCAGGCCCGAATCACGACTTTTCAGCCACCAATGTGCTGCGTATCGCGGTGGCGATATCGGTCATCTCGGGTATGTTTTCCCAGGTCTCAATGGCCTTGGCCGTGCCGTCGGGCGAGAGAACGCGGGAGACGTTATCCTGGAATTTCTCCTTGATGGCGTCGAAGCCCCAGGGGTTTTTCTGGCTGCCCAGGACATCTTCCCGGGCGGTGATGTGCTCGAAGACCCGTCCGTCTTTCAAAGTGATCTTGACCTTGAGGCCATCGGCGGACTCGGTGAGCAGTTCCTCGGACTTGGCCATGACCCTGGTGCGGACCTTGCCCATGGTCTCATTCATGGTCCGGTCATCTATCTTCTCTTGGGTGAAGGTATCGATGCCGATCTCGCCATCGACCAGGGCTGCAGCGACGTTGTACTTGGCGCTGAACTTTCCTTTCAACTCGTCTTCGGGCTCTTGGTAGAGCATGACCACCGAGAAATAGGACTGGTCGATCTCTGCATCGGCCACGTCTTCATAAGTGAAGTCGTTGTCGCGCATCAGGCTGAATAGGCTATCGAGCATGGCGTGGTTGCCGCCGCAGCAGGGGTACTTCTTGATCATAAGGGCGTCCTGGGTGCGGAAGGGCTTGCCCATGTTGTCGGCCATCCTATCCAGGTCGTAGATGCCCTCGCCCAAGACCACGTTGGTGAAGCCGAAGGGGTGCTCGAGCACCTGGTCTCCGGCGGTCAGGCCCAGTTGGGCAAGTTGGACGGCGGTTACCCCGTCGCGGCCGACCAGCCCGGCGTGGAGGGGCTTGGTCATGGTCCCGAAATTATGGATCAGTCCGGAGGACATGGACCCGGCCATGCCCAGCGCCATGATGGTCTGGTGTTCGTCAAGTTTCAGCAGCTTGGCGCAGGCGGCGGTGCAGGCCAGCCGGCCAATGACCGCGGTGCTATGGAAGCCCTTGTCCATCTGCTTGTATTTGGTCTCGTGGGCCAGGGCCAGGCCGATCTCGCAGCCGACCACGTAGGCTTCCAACAGGTCGCGGCCGGTGGCGCCGGTGTGTTCGCCGATGGCCAGCAGGGCCGGGAAGATGGCGACGGTGGGATGGCCGAAGCCGCCGAAGTCGTCGAAGTCCAACGCGTGGCCCATGGTGCCGTTGGCCAGCGCGGCGTTGGCCTGGGTGCTCTGGAACCCGCCGGCCAAGACCGTGGACTCGGGGGCGGCCCCCTGGCTGCGGGTATACTTCTGGATTATCTCGCCTACCGGCTGCTGCGAGCCTGCCAGGATAACCCCCAAGAGGTCGAAGCAAGACTCGTTGGCGACGCGGATGGCGTCCGGCGGAATGTCCTCATAGTTCGTATCGACGATCCACTTGGCGATGGTCTCGGTTGCGCCCATCTCTTTCCTCCGTTTTGTCGCGTATTATTGAAACAGACCCTGATAGTGCGGCCCATTATATACCCGCAGCGGGAGCGGGCAAGGCCATAGACATAACGGGCCATGCGGGAGTGTTCGTTATGTGGGACATGAGCCGACCCCAGTGTTCGCCGCCAGGACTTCGAAGATTTATAATAAATGAACGTTTCTCGGAATATGCATTAACTAAGCCGTGCCGCTGCAAACGAATCTCCGTCACCAGATTGGTATGTTTCGGAGCTCGATCGGTTGATGGATATTTGATTGATGGGTCAAAACCTACGCGGCCATAAATGGGGAGAGTGCCTAATGGACAGAGTCGAATACCAAACGCTAATCATCCAGGACATTCTAAATTTGCATAATTCAAACGAGCTAAACATCTCTCCTTGGTACCAGCGGCGTTCAATATGGACTAGGCCGCAAAAGGCTTACCTAATCAATACCATTCTCGAACAAAAACCAATCCCGGCCATTTATATTAGGCATGCATTAGACCTTGATAAAGGAAAAAGTATTAGGGAAATAGTGGATGGGCAACAGCGTATTAGATCAATCCTCGAATTCTGTAATGATGAATTTTCTGTTCGGCATCCTCAAACGACTAGCAGAAAGTCGTTCTCTCAATTGAACAAATCACAACGGGAGACTTTCCTGCTGACTTCTATACCAGTTGGCAATCTTTTGGGTGCGACCGATGAAGATGTAATAGATATATTCGGCAGAATTAACTCGGTTAGCAAAAACCTCAACGATCAGGAGAAAAGGAATTCCCGATTCAGCGGTGAATTCAAGCAATTCTGCCTGAATCAGGCGTCATCGCGGGTGCAGTTATGGCGCGAATTCAATATCTTCTCAGCGAATGACATCGCCCGAATGAACGAGGTCCAGTTCGTGTCTGACCTGGCACTGAACTTATTAGAAGGGCTTTCTGATTTTGGTGCGGCAAGGCTAAATTCGATTTACCAACTCTACGACGAAGAGTTCCCGCAAAATGCAGATTTGTCTCAACGATTCGACAAATTGTTCGATTGCATCCTCGATCTTGGACCTTCTTTTATAAGCGACACAATTTTCGTTAGACAGCCAATATTCTTTTCCCTTTTGGTAGCTCTGGATGGTCTTAAAAAACTTAATGTGAGGAGAATCGAAAAAGCGCTGTACAATATCGATTCCCGATTCAATGACGAAGAGAGTCAAACAGAGGCAGACCACCAGTTCGTGACTGCATCCACCTCCACTACCCAAAGAATTCGACAGAGGACAATCAGAAACTCTTACATAAGGACATTCTTGAAATAATGCCCACTCCAAGTCTGGCTACCACACTGCGAGACACCGGAGTTGGCATTGGTAATTTGGAAAGGTACCGGTTCGATTCCATGGTTCTTGACCCCAGATACCAGCATTTCATAGCAGAGCTAATTACCCTCAGGCTGTTTTCAATTCTGGAGGGTGCAATTGCAGACATCGCGTACAAGCTTGTCGCCGGAGCAGCGTATTTAAATGGCAATCATCCAATTCGATTGATTACCGCGAACAGTATGGCAAGTGCGAGAACGGCAATGCTTAATTACAGAAGGGCGAAGCCAAGACAAAACTTACGATGGACGAAAGCTAAGGATATACGCGATAGTACATCGAATGTGTTTCCTGCGACGGAATCATTTATTACATATGCAAGAGCCCACGGATATATTCTTGATGAGATGCGAAAGGTACGGAACTACATAGCTCATAGGAACGCGGAATCTAGACAAGGTTATCGGCAAGTAATTCGGGCGACATACGGTGCAAACAGCAAGGTAAGTTCAGGCGCATTCCTCGCATCTAACCGAAGACGGTCGGTCGCCAAGGTCGATGAATATCTAGCAAACGCGAAGGTAATCATCTCCGATTTAGCAAGGGGGTAACGAACCGTCGTGCGACGCTAAAATCCGTGTCTAGAAACCACCTCCGAACCTTACCAACGCCTGATGGATTTTGTCCATGACCACCAAACCTGACAACTTCGCAGAGGAGCCGGTCTGTGCAATTATCCGCAGAGACAATGATTATCGGCGGAGAGGTGATGGGCTGCTCGATCGCCGACAACCTGGCCACCGAGGGAATGACAGAAGTTCCTATCTTGGAATAGGCCTTGTTGGCCCATATGGAATGGCAATACCTCAGAGTCTTACGAAACCTGAACGAAGTAGCGGGAGAACGTTGCGGCTTTACTGAAACCGGTTGCCTGGTGTTTGCTGGTATGGGAGACGACAACCAGACCCAGGCCCGCAGACCCGCGCCGGCGTGGCGCCAAAGGGAGAGAACGGCATCGAAACCGGCAAGTTCCATCAAAGCGGCACATCCGCCATCGCCCCCGGATTCCAACGGGGGCTTTTGATTGTCGCCGTCGTCTTGGTCCTCGGTCTTGCGGCCTGCTTGGGGTTGAGCGACGCGGATAAGCGTTACAACAGCGGGGTGGTGCTGTTGGAAGAGGGCAGGTTCGAAGAGGCGATAGCCGAGTTCAACCTCGCCCTATTTCTGGACGGTTCGATGGCCGCTGCTTTCCACAACCGTGCCCTGGCCGAACAACGCATGGGCAGCCTGGTATCGGCGGTCAAAGACTACACGCTGGCGATCAATCTCCTCCCAGACTTGGCTCTCCCCTACGCCAACCGCGGCATCGCTTATTTCGAGACCGGAGACCTGCAAAGCGCTCTCAGGGACCTCAACCGTTCGCTGGAATTGGACGGCGATTCCGTATCGGCGCTTACCCAGCTTGGCCTGGTCCTCATGGACCTGGGTAGGACCGAAGAGGCGCTGAACAGCCTGGGCCGGGCCATCGAGTTGGACCCGGAATATTATCCGGCTTACGGCAACCGTGGCATCGCCTATAGCAGGGCCGGAGAAACCCGGCTGGCCCTGGCTGATTATGGCAAAGCGATCGAGATCAATCCAGATTACGGCCTGGCCTACGGCAACCGCGGCTCGATCTATCTGCTCCAAGGAGACTTGGCGCTGGCCATCGCCGACCTAGACCGCACCATTGAACTGGATCCCGGGAGCGCTTCCGGCTACGTGAACCGCGGGGTGGTCCTCGCCGCATCGGGGCAGCTAATACTGGCGGTGGAAGACTATGGCAAAGCCATCCTGGCCGACCCTACATCGCTGAACGCCTACATGAACCGGGCCTCAGCTTATGACGGCCTGGGCCGTTATGCAGCGGCCGTCTCCGACTACGGCAATGCCCTGCAGCTGGCGCCCGGCTCCGCTACTTTGTACACCAACCGGGGCGCCAGCTTCCACGCCCAAAATGACCTGCAAAAGGCGCTGGAAGATTTCGAAAAAGCCGTCTCCTTGGACCCCACTTCGGTCCCGGCCTGGTACAACCTGGGAGTGGTCCACGAGGACTTGGGAGAACTTGAAAGAGCGGTCGCCGACTACGGGCAGGCAATCTCCTTCGAGCCGGAAAACATCGACGCCCTGATCAACCGGGCCCTCGTCTATTCGACATTGGGACAATACGCCACTGCCATAGCCGACATGGACCTGGTGGTTGAGGTCGATCCTACCTACGCCAAAGCTTATCTGGTGAGGGCGTCCGCCCACGCAAATCTGGGCATGGGCCCCAAGTCCCAAGCGGATATCGACCGGGCCGTGGCCCTCGGAATCGACCGTGTTAAGGCCGAATCAAACGTCGCAGGGACCTCCCCTTCCCCTTAAGGGTATAATCCGGGTTACAGTTCTGATCAGCCGATTCCAGACTGGCGCCCCGGCAAGTCCCGGTAACCTGGCTATCCGGGGAAAGACCGGTCTGGCCCCGCCGGCTTAGGGGTCACTCGAGATGATTCTCCGCTTCCTTTCTGCTTTCTACGGCGGGATGAAGTCACTTTCCAGCGGTTTTTACTTCAACTGGGGCATGACCTACGCCCGGTGGGGTCAACCCGCCAAGGCCATGTTTTACCTTAACCGTGCCGCCAAGCTGAACAGTCACGGCGCCCATATCTATTACCAGCGCGGTCTCTTGTTGATCGCCATGGGACTGCCCGAATCGGCGGTCGTCGACTTCAACACCGCCATCGACGCCGATCCCAAGCACTTGGAAGCCTACATGAACCGAAGCTTGATGCACGCCCTGGCCGGAAGACATGAGAAGGCCCAGGATGACGTCGAAAAGGCGGTGGCGCTGGGCGCGGACCGGACGAGCTTGGAGAACCAGACCGCCGAGTTTCGGGACATGGCTAAATAGAACTCTCCCCAGAAACCCTCCATGAGAATATTCATAGTCTTACAGCTTTTAGCCAAATTCTTGCGCTGGGCGGTGCCCGGCACCGTCGGCATGTCCGACGGCGAGAAGGTCTATGACTCCGGAGTGCGGATGCAGCGTAACGGCAGACTGGAGGAGGCGGTAGACCGTTACACCGAAGCCCTCCGCCTCGACCCAACCCTGGCCCAGGCCTACAGCAACCGCGGCTCGGCCCACCTGAACTTGGGCCGGCCGGAGGAGGCCATCACCGACTTGGACGAAGCGATCAGGATGAGTCCTACCCTGGCCGTTGCCTATAGCATACGGGGACTGGCTCATACCAGCCTGTCTAATTTCAGCCAAGCCGTGAAAGACCTGAACGAGGCCGTGCGCCTCAACCCCAAATTTCCCGACGCATACAGCAGCCGGGGGTTCGCTCACCGGTCTGCCGGCCGGCTGAACCGGGCGATCAGCGATTTCGACCAGGCTATCCGCCTCGACGATAAATTCTCGGTGGCCTACAACAACCGGGCCGATGTCCACATCGAGATGGACCAGGCCGAACTCGCCATACCCGATCTGGACCTGGCCATCAAACTGGACCCAGGGTTCGCCGTTGCCTTCGCCAACCGGGCCTTCGCCTATACCATGCTGAAAGACGACCGCAATGCCCATCGAGACCTGGAAACGGCCGTAAAATTGGGAGTGGACCGCTCGCTTCTGGAAGAGAAATTGTCGGAGTTGAAAGAGCGCGCCCAGTAACGGCGCCCGCCCGGATCAAGACGTGCTAGAAAGACGCCCCTGATCAACATCTAAAAATAATGAGGCTGCCATGCCCCGGTATTCCATCAACGAGACGCGATTAAACCAGACACTACAGGAACTGGGCCACCTGGGCGAAAGCCCCGAAGGCATGGACCGCGTGGCCTATTCTCCCGAAGACATCGCCGGGCGAGATTACGCCGTCAGGTTGATGCAGGATGCCGGTCTTGAGACCCGCATCGACACTGCCGGCAACATAATCGGACGAAGGTCCGGGTCTGAAGATAGCCTGCCGGCCCTCGCAATGGGCTCTCACACCGACACCGTCCCCAAAGGCGGCAAGTACGACGGCGCCTTGGGTGTCATGGCCGCCATCGAAGTCCTGCGCACGTTGGAAGAGCAGGGCCACCGTACCCGCCATCCGGTGGAGGTGATCATTTTCACCAATGAAGAGGGCACCCGCTTCCATCGTTGGCTGGTGGGCAGCCGCTCGATGTCCGGCCTACTGGAACAAGAGGACCTGGACGCCGTGGACGACGACGGCCTCAGCCTGGGGCCCTGCCTGGCCGACATCGGAGGGGATATCTCGCGCATCGGGGAGGCCGTACGCAGCCCCGGCGAACTGGCCGCCTACTTTGAATTGCATATCGAACAGGGCCCCCATCTCGACCGTTCGGGCACGCCCATCGGCGTGGTCACCGGGATAACCGGCAGGGCCGTCTTCGAAGTAGAGATCGAAGGCAAGGCCAACCACGCCGGCACCACGCCCATGTCGACCCGCCGCGACGCCCTGGTCAGCGCCTCCAAACTTGTCCTGGCCGTCCAGAAGATGGCCGCGGAACAGGAGATCTGCCGGGTATCGACCGTGGGCTCGATCAAGGCTGTTCCCAACGCCGTGAACGTCATACCCGGCAGCGCCAGCATCGGCTTGGAGTTCCGGGACACCGACATGGAATCCTTGGCCGCCGCGGAGCAGGAACTGCGGCGGATCACGGACCAGGCTGCGGCTGATGACTTGGTGGACATTGAAGTCATACGCCACCGTTTCACGACTGCGGTCCCGATCACGCCCGAGATGCAGGCCCTGGTGGCCGAGGCTGCGGAGAACTGCGAGTTGGCGTGGGAATCGCTGCCCAGCGGCGCCGGCCATGACGCCCAGGCCGTCGCCAACATCGCGCCGGTGGCCATGATCTTCGTGCCCAGCGTCGATGGCATCAGCCACTCCCGCGAAGAATACTCAGCGCCGCAAGACTGCGCCAACGGCGCCCAGGTGCTGCTGGAACTCCTACTGCTGGCCGACGACCGCTTTTAACGCGTATCTGACTATATCTGACTCAAAGAGGGAATGGGATGAAGTTATCCGGCTCCTACGAATTTGACGCCGCCCCAGAGAAGGTCTGGCAGACGCTGACGGACCCAGACTCACTCTGCGCCTGCATCCCCGGCTGCGAAAATATGGAATCCTTGGGCAACAACGAATATACCGCGATTGTGACCATCGCCATGGGGCCCATCCGCAGCAAGTTCGACGCCAAGGTTAAGATGGTCGATCTGAAGCCTTACGAGTCCTACAGCCTGGTCATTGAGGGCAACGGCCCATCCGGCTTTGTCCGGGGCGAGTCCCAGGTCAGATTGACCGAAAACAACGGCAAGACCACCGTGGACGTTGAAAGCGACACTTCATCCGGCGGCTTATTGGCCAGGGTCGGCCAGCGCATGATCGAGAGTTTCGCCAGAAACATGATGGACCGCTTCTTCACTTGCCTCCAGCAATCCGTTAAATAGCCGGGCAAAGTTTTCTTAACCTCGGAAATAGCCGATGCCGTTCGCTCAACCTGGGCCCATCGAAGGACTGCGTCTAATGCGCCCTGAAGGTTAAACCAAGTTCACCACGAACGGTCGCTAACCCCGACTGTCCATAAGAAGTAAAATCCAGGCGCTGGATCCGGAAATTGCGCCGCTGCGTGCGCTCTGCTATCGTGTCCGCTGACCGGGACAAACCCGGCCGGAGTCCGGCTACGGAAATACGGAGGGGACCATGGAGCGCCGAGTACCTACCAAAGCCGAAGTCCTGGCATACCTGAAGGAAGACCGAAACTGGGGCCGCTGGGGCAACGACGACCAGATGGGCGCTGTGAACATGGTCACCCCGGAGAAGCGGCTTACCGCGGCCGCGGCGATAAAGTCGGGCCGCGCGGTCTCCCTCAGCAGGGAATTCCCCAAGACGCCGGCGCCGAACAATCCCACCCCTGCCATCCATTACATGAAAAAGGTCTTCCGCAGCGAGACCTCCGGGTTCTCAGCCGACTACTACGGAATCTCCTACCACGGCACCGCCACAACCCACCTGGACGCCCTGTGCCACGTATGGGACGAGAACGGAATGTGGAACGGCCGCACCCACGACGACGCCATCACCATGGATGGCGCGGTCTGGGGGTCGGTCGAGCACTGGAAGGATGGCATCATAACCCGCGGCGTGCTGCTGGATGTCCCCAAGTTCCGGGGCGTCCCCTACGTGACCATGGACGCCCCGGTCCACGGCTGGGAGTTGGAGGACATTGCCAAGGCCCAAGGAGTTGAGATGGCGCCGGGTGACGCGTTGGTCGTCTACAGCGGCCGGGACAAGTGGAACGAGGACGGCAACACAGTCTGGGGCGGAGACCCCAACGAGCGGCCCGGGCTGCACGCTTCCTGCCTGAAATTTATCCGTCAGTCTGATTGCTGCCTGCTGGTCTGGGACATGATGGACTTCACTCCCAACGGCTACGACCTGGCGTGGTCGGTCCACGGCTCCATCTTCGCCTACGGCATCGGCCTGCTGGACAACGCCTTATTGCAGCCGCTGGCCGAGGCCTGCGCCGAAGAGGGACGCTACGAGTTCATGCTCACCGTCAACCCCCTGCGGGTGGTCGGAGGCACCGGCTCTCCCGTTAACCCCGTGGCCATTCTTTAGCACGAGAGACAGCGTCGTGAAACGGCGGCCGTTGTTTGGAATAGCCCCGGGTGCCAATAGCTTCGGTCTTGAACTTGACCGCGAATATGTCACCCTGAGCGAAGCGAAGGGTCTGCCAAGGTGATGCCCGGTAGATTCTTCGTCGGCCTACGGCACTCCTCAGAATGACAGGTTTGGGCGAGCGAAAAAGGGGAATGGCGGGATAATCAAGCCATTTCCCTTTTTTAGGACTTGGTTGCGTCCTGTCCTGGAGTTAACTTAGATGACCGAAGGCTCCACCACGCTGTCCGCGATCGTGTGATGGTTCGACGGAGTAGAGCCGTTCAACTCCTGCACCCGTTTCCGCATCTGGTCCAGCCGGGAAAAGTCGGTGATTCCAGAGACCATCGTGATCGCCGACAGATACTTGGTCCGGCGGTCCGGATAGTCGCCGTAACGGACCTTGCCCACAGTGGTCAACTCCTCCAGCCTGGCCCGGCCCACCGAGATCGACTGTGTGTAAAGATGCTCGGGCCTGCCGTGGACGATGAGCGACGCCGCCCGGGCGCCTGAAACGTCCGCCGGGAAAGTGAGGGCGCTCTTTTCAACGCTCCTTTCGATTATGTCCTCCAGTTCATGGGTCCCAGGTTCCATCCCGCCACGCCAGAACTGGGACCTGATCTTGATCTCTTCGGAGCAGTGACCGATGGTCGAAACGTCACCGATGAGCCCCAAAGTAGCTTTGATCTCCGACGAACTGAATACTTCTTGAGGTGGCGGACGAATCTCCCCCGCCGTGAGGATGGTGGTCAGGGTTTGGGCCAGATTCTCGTTGACCCGCTGGTACATCTTCTCCACGGATTCCCGGGTTACATGGGCCTGCTCGTACTGCTGGTTGTCCACCAACAGGATGTTGTTGAAGTAGTGGCTCCAGAGTTCGAAGCTCTTGACGGTGTTCGAAAGGTTGAGCGCCTCTTTTTCGTTGGGCATTCCGGAAACGGAAGGCACCACGCCGAGGCCGTAGACCGGGATGTGCTTGTAGACCTTCTTCAGTTCGTTGGCCAGGACGAAACTGCCTCCGGCGCCCGTCCCGCCGCCCAGCCCGGCCACGATCCAAATAACTTCGGGGTCGCGTTTCCGCACCACGGTGTCGATGGAGTCCATCATCTGGGCCAACGATTTTTCGGCGATGCTGGCGCCCAGGTCAATATCTGAGCCGACGCCCCGTCCCCGGAGGGCGTATTTCCCGATCAGGACCTTTTCGCGGATGTACCGCAACCCAGACAGGTCGGCCTCCTCCGTATTGACGGCGATGGCGCTGTAGAGGCGGCGGTTCATCCCCATCAGGGAATTGGCTATCTTCCCCCCCGCCTGTCCGAAACCGATCCAAAATACTCTCATCTTTCCCTACCTCCGGTGTCGGCCCGCTGCCAGCCAAGGCTGGACGGACCGCACATCTCCCTTCGAATTATTTTGGCGGACTACCACGGCGCCAGGCCGCCATATTGTCCTAGCCCGTCGTTAGCACCGTTCACGGACCAAGGCCCGCCAGCGGCCCGTCTGTGGGTCGGCGGCTCAGTAATCCCGGTCAGCGTCTCTGATGGAGTTCTGAAACTCCTTGCCTTCATGGCAGATCTGGCATTCTCCCCAGCTAACGGGACCGTTGGCCGTCTCGATGACCCAATGGTGCTTGCAGGCAGGCTCCGTCTGTTCCTCGGCCACCGCCTGAACCGCCACGTTCTCCACCAAGTCTTTCTCAATCACCATGATCAACCTCCAGGGTGGGCGTAACCCCACACTAGCGAAATGGGTCAGGTGCGACCCAAAGATTGCAAGCGGCGCTGTGTTTAAAAGGGCCGGCGGCCCCAGGCCTTTTCCACCGCTTCACGTCCTCTGACGTTACTTACCGGGTGGCCTTTATGTCAATGGAATTTAAAACTATTTTGAATCATTTTTGATACTTCAACCAATAAATAGGCTTGGATGCATTAACGCGGCCCAGAAAAATAGACCGGCGGCGGCCGCCGCCGGTCTATCTGAGACTTTCTTTTGAACGGTCCGGGTGAAAGCGGCTCACGCGCCCGTCCCCACGATCTGGCTGCCTCTGGTGTAACCTATACCTGCCCGCAGGCCAACGCTGCATCAAAGGGACCTACATGGCAGCCAACGCCAAACTGAAGATTCTGATCGTCGACGACCATGACATCGTCCGGAGGGGACTGGCCATGCTGGTCTCCCGCCAGGAGGACCTTTCCGTGGTGGCCGAAGCCGGCACTGCGGCCGATGCAGTGAAAAAAGCGCGCGAGTCCGTACCCGATGTCGTGGTGATGGATATCCGGCTGCCCGACGGTTCCGGTATCGAGGCCTGCCGCGACATACGCGACGAGAACGCCGACATAAAAGTCCTGATGCTGACTACCTATGGCGACGAAGAAGCCGTGATGGGCTCCATCATGGCCGGCGCTTCCGGCTATCTGCTGAAGAAGATTCGCTCTGAAGAGATAGTTGACGCCATCCGCCTCGTGGGCTCCGGCGGGTCACTGCTGGACCCAACAATCACCGCCAGCGTCCTAGAGCGCGTGCGCCGGGGCAGAGAAGAAGACGTTCTGGCCCAACTGACCGGTCAGGAGCAGAAGATTCTGGAATCGATTGCCGAAGGCCAGACCAACCGGGAGATCGCGGACCGGATAAACCTGAGCGATGAGACGGTTAAGAATCACGTGAGCAGTATCCTGGGCAAACTGGAGTTGTCCCGCCGGTCCCAAGCGGCTGCTTTACTGGCCGAACGCCGGGCCGGCCGCGACGACGATCGGTAGGCCGATTCCCGATTCGCTCTGCGCCACCTCCATCCGCCGAATCGTGAATTCGCACGTATCGCCGCTTTAAAGGGGTTCCTATGGCGCTAAATAAATAAGGCATTTCAAATTTTCTGATCGACGAACACCGCCCTTGATATCCGCCGGTAAAATCGTCAAGCTTGTCATGGTGAAGCGCGCCTTTGGGCATCTGGGTCCGGGCCGGCCCCCTGGCCCGCCGAGAGCCCGAGAGGATTCTGCAAAGTTCGGGAGGATTCCATGAATAAGGTGGAAGCGATCATCAGACCGGAGAAACTGAACGAGGTAAAGGAGGCCTTGGTCGCGGTTGGCCTGATCGGTCTAAACGTGGTTAACGTCACCGGCCGGGGCGCTCAACGCGGGGTTACCGTCGGTGGTTCGCGAGGCGTTGGCCGGTTTGAGATAGATATGCTGCCCAAGATCAAGCTCGAGTTGGTGGTCCACGACGGTTCTACCCAACTGGCCGTCGACACCATCGTCGAGCATGCCCGCACCGGCAATATCGGCGACGGCAAGATTTTTATTTACCCTGTCAGCAACGCCATCAGGGTCAGAACAGGAGAAACGGGCGAAGACGCTTTGTAACGACTCTTTGTCCGGTCTTTCGACCACCGCGGGACTGTCTCGCGGGCGCCTGGCAGACCGCCGCCCGATAAAATCCTTATCTTAGATGGACCGGCATTTCGGGCTATCGAACCCATTGGTCTCATGCGCAAATCGCGCGTTCGCAGGAAGATACGCCGGAGTACGCGTACGTCTCTGGCATAATTGGCGGTCGGGCCTAAATCAATCGTGAGGGGGCCGCTTGAGAAATATGAAGCGATCTGGGTTATTGTGCCTGATAGCCGGTCTGGTCTTGATGATTGCTGCGTGCGGCGACATCTACGGAGGAGCCACACTGGCACCGGTCCCGTCAACATCGACTCCGGTATCGAGCCCCGCACCGGCATCAAGCCCAGAATCCGAAGGACGGCGGCTATTCACCGCCAACGGATGCAGCGCCTGCCACGGATCGGACGGTCAGGGCAGCCCCATTGCGCCGGCATTGGCTGGTCACTCGGGGGCCCAAGTGAAGCGGCAGGCCCGGGCGCCGTTGGGACAGATGCCGGTCTTTCCGCCTTCACAGATCTCCAACGCGGAACTCGACCAGATCGCCGAGTACATCGAATCGCTGGGAGGTGACCACCTCCATATCAGCTTGGACGACCCTGGACAAGCATCGGCCCAACACCATTGGATGACCCTATTCGCGCTGGAGGATGGGGACGCCGAGGAGGCAGTCCACCATATCGGCCACATAATCGGTCTGGTAACCGGCCAACACCTAGCTCAAATGAATGTGGCGAAAGAGCAGATTGAAGCAGGTGAACTCCACGAAGGCACCCATACCATAGAAAATATGCTGGCCGGCACCGAGGTGAATGATTTAACGCCCTCGGAGATGCACGCTAGCCTGGCCCGCTCATCAGCCCTTATCGGTGACGCCGAAGGGACAATGCACCATCTGGACCATATCTCCGATGTTCTTAGCGGCGACCCGGCCGTCGCGGGGCAAGTAGCGGATATCCGGGAATTGCTGGAATCCAGACACCTTGGTGATGCAGCCCACGAACTTGAGGATTTGGTAGGCACGACTCATGAAGAGGAGCACGAAGAACCGGAGGGCCACGGCCATTAGGGGTTAACTCGTACCCAATATTTACAAGACTGACAAATCATAGTGGGAACAAGCGGCCCGGAGAATCAAGCCGTGCTGCACAGGTTAGCCCTCGGATTCTACTGCCTACCCCTACTCGGACCCGCATTGCGCCTTGCTCTTTACCAGAGCCGGTCTTACAATTGCCCCCATCGCGCCACTTCTGCAATTTAGGGGGTCTTCCACCCATGCCCGCTCTCAAACATCCCTTGGAAAACATTCGCGTAATCGATCTGGGCCGTCACCAGGCCGGTCCCCGCTGCGCACAGGTATTGGCCCGCATGGGAGCCGAGGTCATCAAGATCGAGCGTCTGGGCGGAGAGGAAACCCGCTACCACGGCCCCTGGGTCAAGAAGCAGTCGTCATACTGGGTCCAGTACAACTCAGGCAAGAAGTCCTTGGCGATGGACCTCCGCAAAGAAGAAGGCAAAGAGGCGCTCAGAAAGCTGATCAAGGTGTCCGACATCCTAGTCCAGAACTTCCGGCC
>JADFPD010000144.1 GCA_022562475.1 Chloroflexota bacterium
CACGATATTCATCGCCCTGCAGTCGCCCATGGACGCCTTGGGCGAGCACATGCTGTCCTTCCACCAACTGCAGCACTTCCTGCTGCGGATGATGGCGCCGCTGCTGGTGCTCATGGGCGCCCCATTGACGCCGGTATTGCGCGGGCTGCCGCCCTGGGTGTTGCAGGGGATCGTCCGGCCCACGGTGCGTCATTGGCTGGCCCGGGCGATATATGACAAGCTGACCAACCCAGTGGTCAGTGCCTCTATGTTCATGGGAGTGCTGTACCTGTGGCAATTTCCCGGCGGGTTCAACCTGGCCCTGCGCAACGAGTTCGTGCACGCCCTGATGCACATCACCATGATGTCCTCCGGGTTCATCTTCTACTGGGCGGTCATAGATCCAAAGCCACGCCGCTCACGGGTCCACTACGGGGTGCGAGTGCTCTATCTGGGGTTGATCGTCCTGCCCAACACCCTTTTGGGGGCGATCATCACCTTCTCCAAGGGCATCATCTACAGCCACTACGAGGATGTGTACCAACCATTCAACATGTCGCTGTTGACCGACCAGCAGATCGGCGGCCTCATGCTCTGGGTCCCGGGGGATATGATGAGCATCTTATCGGCTGGCATCGTCATGATCATGTGGTACGAACGGGAAGAAGGCGCCAACCCATCCCACCCATCCCTTCCTCCCACACCACCCAGCCAACCTTCCCCCTAGTTAAAGTTCTTTCCGCCGCGCTGGGGCTTTGCCTTAACATCTCTGAGACCGCCCGGCGGGCTATCACCCCGGGCTCCGACCAACGGTCGAGAGTCTCGATGAAATCGGACAAAGCGAGGGGGCGCAACGCCCCTTGACCCCCATACCCACCAACCCTAGGATGTACCTGACCCAACTCCACGGCGGAGGCGCGACGTGACCAACGGCAATCAAGAGACCCGGTTCAGCTGGTTCATACCCATCGACGGCGACGGCGCCCGGGCCGGCACCAACCGGGCCGAGCGCCCCCCGGATTTCGACTATCTACGCCAGGTCGTGCAGACCGCCGAGGACCTGGGCTACTACTCTCTGTTGATTCCCACCCGGTTCGCCAACGGGCTCTTCGCCGAGGACGCACCGCTGGCCGAGACCTGGACCACCGCCACCGCCCTGGCGGCGGTGACTAAACGCATCCGCTTCTTGATCGCCGTGAGGCCTGGGTTCATCGTCCTCGGGCTGTTCGCCCAGATGGCGGCCGCCCTGCACCAGATATCCAAGGGCCGCATCGACATCAACATCGTGCCCGGGGGCATCCAGAACGACTTTGAACGCGTGGGCGAGTTCACCGACCAGAGCACCCGGTACGAGCGCGCCGAGGAATTCATCGCTGCCTGCCGCAAGTTGTGGTCGCAGCCGGGCCCGGTGGAGTTCCAGGGCGAGCACTACAAATTGAAGGACGCCTACTGTTCCCCCATTCCGGAGGGCCAACCGCCCAAGTTCTATCTTGGTGGGGCCTCGCCCAGGGCGCTTGCACTTTCCGCCCGGCAGGCCGACTTCCATCTGAATTGGATCGAGCCGCTGGCCGACTCAAAGGCCCGCTTTGACGCCCTGCGGGAAGAACTCAAGAAGTCCGGCCGTAGTATCGGCATGGGGATACGCACCCATCTGGTGGTGCGGGACAAGGAGGAAGACGCCTGGAAAGCCGCCAACGAGTTGATCGACCACGCAGACCCGGCGGTCAAGGCCCAGCGCCGGGCGGCCATCGCGGGCACCGCCTTGGTCGGCGCCGCGGCCCAGGCCCAGGAGGCCCCAGGCCACATTGTGGCGCCCCATCTGTGGAACGGCCTCTCCGAGGTCCGGGTCAACTGCGGGACCGCCATCGTCGGCACCCCCGAGCAGGTAACCGACCTGCTCTTGGACTACTGGAAACTAGGCGTGGACGAGTTCATCCTCTCCGGCTTTCCGCATGTGGAAGAGTGCCAACGGGTGGCGGCGGATGTGCTGCCGCTATTGCGGCAGAAGATGGCGGCGGCAGGGTAGAAAGCCCCCCAACCCCCCTTTTGTAAAGGTAATTATATACTTGACAAACCCACATCCGATGACGAACTATCCATGGAATCCCGTCCTTATATGACGAAGATTCAGAAGTAAACGGCTTGACTAATCGTCAGTGGGTGTGCTACTGCAAGGAAACCGTAGCCTCAGAAGGAGGGTCAGATGATTGACGACGACCATCGAAACGACGCGCGTTTCATTTCTCATCTGAAACATGAGCTAGGGTACGATTTGGCTACATGTCGCAACTGCAACTTTGTGGCCGAAGTTAAACTTGTCAGAACGGACAAGCATACTTCCATCGAATTGATGGGCTAGCGGGAACCAACCAGCCAAGAAGACGCCGCCATCGGCCCAATCCGCTCAGGCTAGGCCAGCGGGAAGTTGTTGTGAGCTTATGAGAATGGGTTGCAATCGGTGTCGCGGCCTTGCCTTAAAACCCAGCAAAACTGAATTGTTTTGGGGCAACCAAACACGGGTAACCACAAAGGAGGTGGGCAATGCTCGAGACTGGACCGAATGCCGACTATTCTGGTGTCAAGGCCCCGCCCCCGTTGATTCTTCTGCCGCCTCTGGTTCTGGGGCTGGCGTTGCATTTCGTTATACCTTTGCCCTTCCTGCCCACCGTCGTGCTCCAGTTAGTTATTGGCATCGCCATCATGTTTCTGGCTGGGGTATTGATGATCTCGACGGTCGTGACCCTCCGTAGGGCCAACACTACTTTCAGCCTACGGAAAGGATCAACTGCGCTGGTCACGAAAGGGCCGTATCGATTTTCCCGCCATCCGTCGTACCTAGCTGCCAGTGTTCTCTATTTGGGGATAGGTGTGGCAGTGAACGCATTGTGGGTGGTTCTGCTTTTACCCATTCCAGTAATCGTTATGACCATGACCGCGATGAGGAAGGAAGAGGCGTACCTAGAACGAAAGTTCGAAGCGGAATATCTGAATTATAAGGCCACAGTGCGCCGCTGGTTGTAGTGCCGAACCACATCCCATCGTCAAACATAACGTGGATACCGTGGTGGTACCTGGGTTTGCCAAGTCAACAATCACCTTTTGTAAAGGGGGCTAAGGGCATTTTTGTTGCCCAGGGAAAACCAACTCCGCCCCCCTAACTAACCCCCGGCCTCTTCCCCGCCCATGGCTGCGCCTGCTCAAATGCGGCGCTCGCCTGCAACACTTTGGCTTCCGCCCCCCGGGGCCCGATGATGTGCAGGCCGATGGGCATGCCATCAGACGAGTAGCCGCAGGGGATGCTGGCGGCGGTCTGACCGGACATGTTGATTGGGTAGGTGAAGGGCAGGAAGCCCCAGAACGGCTCCACGGTCTTGCCTCCGATCACACTGGGCCGCTGGTTGATGGGGAAGGCCGGCACCGCCATGGTCGGCGTGAGCAGCAGGTCGAAGTCGTCGAAGAACTCTTCCATCCGCCGGCCCAGCTTGTCCACCTCGTAGATGGCCCTGGACATGTCCGCCCCCGTCCTAGTCTGACCGTGCTCGATGGACCTCAGACCGTAGTCGGAGAAATCGTCCCGGTGCTCCTCCAACATGTGGCCATACGAGGTGTAAGTGGCCGTGGCGAACACGTCCCAGAACGCGTCGAAGGGGTCCTCCATATTCAGGCCCGAGTCCTCGACGGTGGCGCCCATCTCCCCGAACAGCAGGGCTGCTTTTTTCGTGATGTCCACCACTTCGGGGTCAACCGCCGCGTAGCCGAAGTCGCCGCTCCAAGCCAGCCGCATCCCCTTCACCCCGGCGCCCAGACCTGCGCTGAAGTCGGGGGCCGCTTGGCGCAGTGAGGTGACGTCCCGCGTGTCGGGTCCCGCTACCACCTGCAGCAGCAGGGCCGAGTCGGCCACCGTCCGGGTGAGCGGCCCAGACTGGGAGAAATGGTTGGCCGAGGGCCGTCCGTATCCACCGAAGCGGGCCACCCGTCCCTGGGTGGGTTTGATGCCGTACACGCCACTGAAACTGGCCGGGATGCGGATCGAGCCGCCGCCGTCGCTGCCCATGGACACCGTGCAAAGGCCCGCCGCCAGAGCGGCCGCCGCT
The DNA here is from genome assembly GCA_022562475.1 of Chloroflexota bacterium. Classification (GTDB taxonomy): domain Bacteria; phylum Chloroflexota; class Dehalococcoidia; order Lucifugimonadales; family UBA3495; genus UBA9611. Next base: position 4,074 of record JADFPD010000144.1, read on the forward strand.
CCGCCGCTGGAACCGCCCGGCGTGCGCTCGGTGTCCCAGGGGTTGCGGCAGGGCTCGCCCAACTTGTTCTCGGTGGTGCCCGATTGGCCGAACTCAGGCGTGTTGGTCTTGCCAAGGATGATGGCGCCCGACGCCTTCACCCGCTCCACCACGATGGAATCCATGTCCGGCACCCGGTCGCGGAACACGGCCGATCCCATGGTGGTGGTCACGCCCTTGGTCAGTTCCAGGTCCTTGATGGAGATGGGCACGCCGTGGAGCGGCCCCAGGTCCGACCCCTGCTGCACCGCATCGTCGGCGGCGCGGGCGTCGGCCAGGGCCTGGTCCCGGCACAGGGTCAGATAGGAGTTCAACTGGGGGTCCAGCCGGTCGATGCGCTGGAAGAAATTCTCGGTGGCCTCCAACGACGAGACCTTTTTATGGCGGATATTTTCGGCCAGTTCCACGGCGGACATGAAAGCTAGTTCAGCGCTCACGAGACTCCTCCCAGTGCTATAATCGGGCCTGTTTGCCGACCGGCGTGGGCCGCGGCGGCGTGAATGGCGCAATTATAGCGGCGAGGGCGTCGCCGCACCACTTGATCATGTCCGCTTGCTTCGCCCCCTTAATCGTAGTGAATCAAGGAGAGATTCTTTGGGCCTGGTAGGAATTATCGCAAATCCGGCCGCCAGCAAGGACATCCGCAGGCTGGTCGCACAGGGCCGGGTGGTGCCCGATTGGGAGAAGGTGAACACGGTCCGCCGGGTGATGCTGGGACTCCAATCGGTGGGCGTTGACCGAGTGTTGGCCATGCCGGACGGCTCCAACCTGGTGCGGCGCGCCTTGGATGACCCCAATCTTTCCATCGAGCTGGAATTCGTGGACATGCCGTCCTTCCATTCCGAGGACGACACGGTGCGGGCGGCGGCGTCGATGGCGGAGCAGGGCGTCGATTGCCTGATCACCCTGGGTGGAGACGGCACCAACCGGGCGGCGGTCGTCGGCTGCCGGACTCTCCCCATGGTTGCGGTCTCCACCGGCACCAACAACGTGTTTCCCACCATGGTGGAGGGCACCCTGGCCGGCCTGGCGGCGGGACTGGTGGCCGATGGCAGACTGGACCTTGCCGAAGTTGCGGTGTCGAGCAAAATCATGAATGTCTATGTGGACGGTGAACTGCGGGACCTCGCCCTGATCGACGTGGCCCTTTCCAAAGAACGGTTCATCGCCACCAAGGCGATCTGGGATATAGACACCCTTTTCGAGGTCTTCCTCACGAGGGCCGAACCGGCGTCCATCGGTCTCTCGTCCATCGGGGCGCGCCTGGCAGCGGTTTCGCTGGCCGACGAGGGAGGGCTCCATTATGTTATCGGCGGTCCCGAAGATGAGGCGTCGACCGGATGCTGCACGGTGATCGCTCCCATCGCTCCGGGCGTGGTCCCGGCGGTGGTCATCTCCTCATGGCAGCGCATGGCGGAAGGCGAGCGAGTGGCCGTCGAGAAGCGGGATTGTACGGTTGCGCTGGATGGCGAACGGGCCTTTTCGCTGAACCGGTCTCAGCAGTTGGAGATGGAGGTCCGCCGGGACGGCCCTCCGGTCATCGACGTAGACCTAGCTCTGAAGGTGGCCGCTAGCCAGGGATTGTTCAACCTGGCGCCGGGAAATTAAGCCCCGCTTTGGTCACCGGCTTCGAGCTTTTCTTCAGTATTCTGGCCGTGATCGCCGCCGCCACGGTCATCGGGACCGTCGGCTTCGGATTTGGGCTGGTCGCCATCCCGGTTTTTCTGTTGTACCTGGAGCCCCAACAGACAGTAGTGGTGTCAAACAGCCTCATCGCAATCGTGATGGCCATGGTTGTGGTGCGGACCTGGCGTCATTTGCGGCTGCGCGCCAGCATCGGCCTGGTCCTCGGCGGGATCGCCGCCACGCCCATCGGCGTCCTGGTCTTGAACTCGGCGAGCCCCGGCGCCTTGCGTATAACCATCGCCATCGTGATCATCTTCCTGGGCCTGTTCAGCCTGTCCAACGTTCAGATGCCCCTTGCCCAGCGCCGCCCAGCCGGTCTGATATTCGGATTTCTGACATCACTGTCGAATACCACCATCGGGATCGGCGGGCCCCTGGGCGCAATCTACGCCATCGCCCAAAAGTGGCAGGCCGAGACTGTCCGGGCGATGTTGGCGGTGTTCTTTCTGACCTCGGACGTGGCGGCCTTCGGCCTTTACTCCGCCACCGGACTGGTGGGGCGGGACACACTGGCAAACATTGGAGTCATGACTCCCGGGTTGCTCATTGGATTCGTTCTGTCCGCGGTGTTGGTGGGCCGGATCAACGAG
>JADFPD010000053.1 GCA_022562475.1 Chloroflexota bacterium
CAGCCTGCTGTTTGACCTGGTTGAGGACAACTGCGCCCTCGAACCCGGCGTTCTCAACGATCAGCTTAAGGGGCTGCTCGAGGGAATGGCGGATGATGTCCACGCCAACCTGCTCATCACGCGTGAGTTTGCCGAGATCATCCAAGCCGCGGGCGGCGCGGACAAGGGCAACTCCGCCGCCTGGGACGATCCCTTCCTCCACCGCCGAACGGGTGGCGGAAAGGGCGTCTTCGACCCTGGCCTTGCGCTCTTTGAGCTCAACCTCGGTGGCCGCTCCGACCTTGATCACGGCTACGCCGCCGGACAGCTTGGCCATCCGCTCTTGGAGCTTCTCCCGGTCGAACTCGGAGGTGGTGTCTTCGATCTGGGTTTTGATCTGGTTGATCCGGCCTTGGATGGCTTCTTCAGCGCCCTTGCCCTCAACGATGGTTGTCTCGTCTTTGGTGGACGTCACGCTACGGGCCTGACCGAAGTCTTCGATGGTGGCGGTGTCCAGCTTCTGGCCGGTCTCTTCACTGATCACGGTGCCGCCGGTGAGGATGGCGATGTCTTCCAGCATGGCCTTCCGCCGGTCTCCGAAGCCAGGGGCCTTGATGGCCAATACGCTGAGGGTGCCGCGGAGCTTGTTGACCACCAGGGTGGCCAGGGCTTCGCCGTCCACGTCCTCGGCGATGATCACCACGTTCTTCTTGCCCACCTGGAGAAGTTTCTCCAAAGCGGGAAGCAGATCGGCGACCGCTGAGATCTTCTTGTCGGTGATGACGATGGTGGGGTCTTCCAACAACGCCTCCATGCGCTCGGGGTTGGTGATGAAGTAGGGGGAGATGTAACCGCGGTCGATCTGCATCCCCTCAACGTATTCGATGTCGTCTTCCAGTCCCTTGGACTCTTCAACGGTGATGACGCCGTCTTTGCCGACCTTCTCCATGGCTTCGGCAATGGTCTGGCCGATGGCTTCTTCATGGGCGGAAAGGCTGGCTACCTGGCCGATACGTTCCTTGGTTTCCACGGGCTCGGACATTTTCTGGACTTCCACTACGACCGACGCGACGGCTTTTTCGATGCCGCGCTTGATGGCCATGGGGTCGGCGCCCGCGGTGACATTCTTGAAGCCTTCATTGATGATGGCCTGGGCCAGCACAACGGAGGTGGTGGTGCCGTCGCCGGCGGCGTCGTTGGTCTTGGTGGCGGCCTCTTTCAGAAGCTGCGCTCCCATGTTTTCAAATGCATCCGGCAGCTCGATCTCTTTAGCGATGGTAACGCCGTCGCTACACACCTGCGGCGGGCCAAATGACTTGTCCAATACGACGTTGCGGCCCTTTGGGCCAAGGGTGACTTTGACGGCATCGGCCAGAATGTCGATTCCGACACGGAGCGACTTCCGCGCGTCCTCGGCGTAGGCCAACTTCTTTGGTGGCATCCTGTTCCTCCTGTAGGTAGATCAAGGCTGGGCTGCTGCCTGCCCTGTTTTCTGTTCCAGATTGGATTTTCCTGGGGTTTATTGAGTTAGTCGATCTTCGCTAGAATATCGCTTTCCCGAAGGATCAAAAGCTCGTCGTCGCCGTCTTTGTATTCGGTGCCGGCGAACTTGGAGTAGATCACGCGGTCTCCCTTGGCAAGCTCCATGGGAATCCGGTTGCCGTCATCGCTGACCCTACCGGGTCCAACTGCGACGACCTCGCCCTCTTGGGGCTTTTCCTTGGCGGTATCAGGTAGGTAGATCCCACCCTTGGTTGTCTGTTCGCCCTCGCTGGGCTTCACCACAACACGTTCTCCCAATGGCGTAAAGTTTGCCACCGCGGCCTCCTTATATATCGCCGGGGAATATGGCGCCCGGCATTAAACTCAGTTGGGGTTAGCACTCTCAGTCCGAGAGTGCCAAGCTATGGTAGAACGGGCACAAGACCTTGTCAAGATTGACGTGTCGGGCCTAGTATTTAGGGGTTGTTTCAAGGCCCCGTTTATCGCCTTTTCTTGGGTCTGAATATACTTTAAATCGACGGTTCACCCGGGGGACCGCCCGGACTTACAGAGGAGGACCCGCCATCGTGATCGACCCAATAACCATAGGGCCTGTGGTCCTTGCACTGAACGCCACGGTGGCCACCGTCACACTGGACCGGCCGGATAAAGGCAACCGGATCGACGCGGAGATGGCGGACGCCCTGGGAGAAGCCTGTCGCCTGATCGCAGAAGACGACAGTCTTCGTCTGGTGGTATTGACTGCCAACGGCAAGGATTTTTCTACTGATGATGGGAACGATTCCCCCAGAAAAAGCGGCGCGGCGCCGCCGGTCGCGGGGCTGGCGATTCCGGTTTTGGTGGCGTTGAACGGTGACGCCACCGGGTCCGGACTGGAGTTGGCGCTGGCGGGAGACCTGCGAATCTGCGTGTCATCCGCCCGGTTCGGATTTCCCGGATTGGCGCGAGGTGTTCTACCTCAAGACGGCGGCACGCAGCGGCTACCCCGCCTAGTGGGGCCGGCCTGGGCACGGGACATGCTGCTTACCGGCCGCATGGTGGACGCCTCAGATGCACTATCCATCGGGCTCGTGAACCGGGTGACCGAACATTCCAACCAACTGGCCGCCGCCGTGGCGGAGCTGACGGCGCAGATCATTGGAGGAAGTCCGCTGGGAGCGCGCTACGCCAAGGAGGCAGTCGGCAAGGGGATGGACCTATCTTTGGACCAGGGATTATCACTTGAGGCCGACCTGAACGTTATACTGCAGTCCACATCTGATAGGGCCGAAGGGATCAAGTCCTTCTTGGAGAAACGGGGCCCCGAATTTACCGGGTCCTAGTTTAGGTAGTCTTAATGATGCCGATCATCATCTATATGAAAAAGGAATCCCAGTGAAGCTAAAGCTGGACCTCCACACCCATGTGTGGGAGGCGTTCAATTTCGCGCCGCCCTCCCTGGAGATCGCGGAAAAGGTGGTTGCGCAGATCAAGTCCAAGGGCATCGACGGTATCGGGATCACCGACCACCATAACAAGGAGTGGGCCTTCGAGTTCCGCGAGTTGGTGGAGAAGCACTTTCCCGGCCAGGTGCACATCCTGCCGGGCTGGGAGATCGAGGTCCGGCCCGAAGCCAACCCCTTCGCCGAGTACCAGGTGGCCGAGCTTTTCCTGCCCGACGGCGGCGGAGTCTTTCGCACCTACTGCCACCCGGGCTATTACTCCCCCGAGATCCTGATCGAGCCGGAAATCCACGCCATCGAGATCGACAATTACATCCATAACTGGCACATCCGGAAGGACCAGGTGGCGGAGGTTGCGTCGGAACACGACCTGATGCTGCTGGAAGTTAGCGACGCCCATAACCTTGAAAACATCGGTCTTCGCTACACCGAAGTAGACCTGGACGACCTCTACGCCAGGGCCGTTCCGCAGGTCTAGTTTTTCGATGTCCACTTCAAGCAGGTCCACTTCGGGCGCCTTCGAGACCCTGCTGTTCCGGAAACGCGGCGCCGTGGCCCATATCTCATTGGACCGTCCCAAAGTGGTGAACGCCTATAACGTCCAGATGCGGGACGATCTCTCCGAGGCCTTATCGGCAGTCCAAGAGGACCCGGATGTCCGGGCATTATTGATCACCGGCGAGGGCCGGGGGTTCTGCGCCGGGGCGGACCTGTCCGAATTCGGCTCAGCCCCGTCGCAGGTCATCGCCCGTCAGGTGCGCTGGGAAAGGGACGTTTGGGGGCAACTGTTAAACTTGGACAAACCGGTCGTCGCGGCGGTGCATGGTTACTGCATCGGCTCCGGTCTGGAGATCGCCCTCCTGTGCGACCTGAGGATCGCGGCGGCGGGCACGGTGTTCTCCCTGCCGGAGGTCCATCTGGGGATGATTCCGGCGGCCGGGGGCACCCAGACGCTGCCCAGGACGGCGGGCCGGTCCCGGGCTCTGGACCTGTTGTTGACGGGACGGCGCATCCAGGCGGAAGAGGCCCTATCGATGGGCTTGGTGACCCGGCTCGCGCCGCCGGAATCGCTACGGGACGAGGCCTGGCAACTGGCCGGCGAACTGGCCGGGTTGCCCACCGAAGCGGTGGCAGCGTTGAAACAAGCGCTGCGGCAGGGAATGGACCTAGACCTGCCCCGGGCACTGGAACTGGAAAGCCGTATCGCGGCCCGTCTGGCCGGTTAAAAAAGAGAGATGATCCGAGAGATGATCGATGAACACTTCTGAATTCTTGATGATTGCCGGGGCCATCGTTCCCGAACGCCCGGCGATAATATTCGACGGCCAGACCATTACCTTTGAAGGACTGGCGGAGCGGGTCAACCGGCTGGCCAACGGCCTCTCCGGGATGGGCGTCGGCACCGGAGACCGGGTGGCCACCATGCAGGTCAACACCAACCAATGCATCGAGGCCTACTTCGCGGCGGCCCAGTTGGACGCCATCTACGTGCCCATCAACTTCCGGGCCAAAACCGATGAATTGGCCCAGATGCTGGAGATAGCTCAACCCACCTGTCTACTCCTCGGCGAGAGGTACCTTTCTCTGATTCCCGAGGGCAGCGTGCCGCCCGAGGCCATGATCATTCTGGACGGCGAAGCAACCGGCGGCCATCGGGGCTACGACGCCCTCCTCGCCGAGTCCTCTCCGGACCAGATGCACTTCCCAGAGGCCGGTGACGAAGACACCACGGTGATCATGTTCACCGCCGGCACCACCGGAGTGCCCAAGGGCGTGATGCTGACCCATGACAGCTTTTCTTCCTACCTGCTGGCCACCGTTGAGCCCGCCGACCCGGAGGTGGAAGAGACCAACCTGATCACCGTGCCTTTCTACCACATCGCGGGACTCCAGGCCGCTTTGGCCGCGGTCTACGGCGGGCGGACTTTGGTGGTGATGCGGCAATTCGAGCCTGGGGAATGGCTCCGCCTGGCCCAAGAGAACCACGCCAACCGGGCCATGCTGGTGCCGACCATGTTGAAGCACCTCATGGAGCACCCGGATTTCGCCGATTACGACCTCTCGTCGCTCAGCGTCATCACCTACGGCGCGGCCCCCATGCCCTTGGAAGTGATCCGTGAGGCCATCAGGAGATTTCCTGGCGCCCGGTTCATCAATGCCTTCGGCCAGACCGAGACTGCTTCAACCATCACCATGCTCCCGCCGGATGACCACGTCTTGGACGGCAGCCCGGAAGAGATCGAGACCAAACTCAAGCGGCTGACGTCGATCGGAAAGCCCCTGGACGATGTCGAAGTGGAGATCGTGGACGAGGGTGGGACTCCCGTGGCAGTGGGCGAGACCGGAGAGATAGTGGCCCGGGGGTCGCGAATGATGGCCGGATACTGGCAGGAGGAATCCGCCACCCGCGAGACTATGCGCGGCGGCTGGATCTACACCGGAGATCTCGGCTACCAGGACCAGGACGGCTACATATTCTTGTCGGGCCGGGCCAAGGACTTCATCAAACGGGGCGGAGAGATGATCTCCCCCGAAGAAGTGGAACAGGTGCTCCGCTCTCATCCCGAAGTGGACGACGCCGCTGTGATCGGCGTGCCCGATGTGGAATGGGGCGAAGAGGTCCGGGCCGTGGTAGTGGGCCGCTCCGACCGGGTCACCGAGGAGCAGATCATTGAATTCTGCCGGGATAAGCTGGCCGGTTACAAGCGGCCCCGCTCCGTGGTATTCGTCGGGGAACTTCCCCGCAACGTTATGGGCAAGGTGCTGAAGCGGGAACTGCGGGAAGAATACAGCTATCCAGTGGAAAACCGGGAATAAGATTCCGGAACGATCAAAGATATTTCATTCGGATATAGGGATTGGTAATTGATGGTCACACGAGCCAGTGAGCATATAAAAGTAGCAGTGATCGGCGCCGGGGGAGTGGGTGGTTACTTCGGCGGACTCTTAGCCAGGGCCGAACATGAAGTGACCTTCATCGCCAGGGGCGCTCATCTGCAGGCCATCAAAGAGAATGGCCTAAGGGTTGAGAGCCAATTGGACGGTACTTTCACCGTGCCTGGCAACGCCACCGACGACACAACAGAATGTGAAGAGCAAGACCTGGTGCTCTTCACTGTGAAGATGTTCCACAATCCAGACGCCATCCGTCATCTTGCTCCGCTGGTCGGACCGGATACCGTGGTGCTGACCCTCCAGAACGGCATCGACAACGGTGACATGTTGGCCGAGGCCGTGGGCGATGCCCACGTGATGATCGGCTCAGCCTACATGGAAGGCCGCATCTCCGAGCCAGGTGTGGTCACTCAGGCCGGACCGGGCCTCGCAGCCTTCGGCGAGATGAAGATCGGCATCACCCGGCGGGGCGAGAACCTGCTGCAAAGGTTCCAGGAAGCGGGCTGGCGGGTGAACCTCCACGAAAACATGCTTGGCATGCTCTGGAAGAAGTTTGCCTACATCGCCGGTTCCGCCGCCGTCTGCGCCGCGGCCAACTGCGTTTACGAAGAGATGCGCACCAAACCAGAAACCAGGCAGCTGATCCACCATGCGATCGAGGAGGCCCTGGCCGTTGGGCGGGCCCGCGGCGCGCCGATCATGTCCGACTCACTGGCCTGGGCCATGGACTCGCTGGACCGGTTCCCCGGCCAAGGGCGGGCGTCGATGGCCAAGGATTTCACCGACCAGCGTCCCGTGGAGCTTGAAGGCCTGACCGGCACAGTAGTCCGCATGGCGCGGGAGTTGGACATACCAACACCCGCAAATGACTTCCTCTACGCGATATTGAAACCCGGCGCCGCCCGCATCGAAGCCCTGAACAACGCCGGCTGACCGCGGAGACCACCGACTCAAGCTCGGTCTGGCCTCTGATACCCTCGCTCCGGGGCGGTGGTATACTCTCCGTGGCCAAAAACCGGGCTGGCCATGGGCTCCATTTTCTCACGATGTACGCCCGGAATTAAAGGTTAGGAGGCGGCTCCCATTGAATACGATTGAAGCCATAACCGAGATTCTCAAACGGGAGGGCGTCCAGTACCTTCCCTGCTTTCCTACGACCCCAGTGATCGAAGCGGCCGCTCTTGGCGGCATCCGGCCCATCGTCTGCCGCCAAGAGCGGGTCGGCGTGGGCATCGCGGACGGCATCAGCCGAATCTCCAACGGCGATCAGATGGGTGTGTTCGCCATGCAGTACGGCCCTGGGGCCGAGAACGCCTACGCCGGGATCGCCTCCGCATTCTCCGACTCGGTGCCGCTGCTACTCCTTCCTTTGGGCCATCCCAGAGAACGGGCCGGCATCAAGCCCCATTACAGTTCTCTCAAGGGCTACGAAGAGATCACCAAGGCCATCGAGCAGATAAACGCCGCCGACCGCACCTCAGACATCATGCGCCGCGCCTTCGCCGGCCTGCGTCAGGGACGGGGCGGTCCCATGGCTGTTGAGATTCCAGCCGACGTCGCCTTGGAAGACGTCAGCGAGGAGTCTTTCTACTACGTCCCCAGCAGGCCGGTCGCGAGCCAAGGCAACCCGGACGACATCGATGCGGCCGCAAAGGCCCTGTGCTCCGCCCATTTCCCGGTGATCATGGCCGGTCAGGGCGTGTTGTACGGCAAGGCTTCGGACGAACTCGTGGAGTTGGCTGAACTGCTCCAGATGCCCGTATGCAGCACCCTGCTGGGCAAGAGCGCCTTCCCTGAAATCCACCCCTTGGCCCTGGGCAGCACCGGACCCACGATGTCGGGACACGCCTTTCACTTCATCCGCCGGGCCGACCTCATATTCGGCGTCGGAACCAGCTTCACCAAGCACGGCATGTGCATGAACATCCCGTCCGGAAAGACGCTGATCCAGGCGACCAACGACGCCTCCGACATCAACAAGGACTACAACATCGACCTGCCAATCGTCGGCGACGCCAAACTGGTCCTGCGCCAGATGATCGACGCCTGCCGTGAGATCGTCGGCGACAGCCGCAAAGACGACCAAGCCACCGCCAAAGAGGTGCAATCGGAACGGGAAGGCTGGCTGTCCCAGTGGCGGGCCAAACTCGCCTCCTCAGAAAACCCCATGACCCCCTACCGGGTGATCTGGGACTTCATGCACACGATACCCCCGGAAGACGCCATCGTGACCCACGACTCGGGCAGCCCCCGGGACCAGATAACCCCTTTCTACCAGTCCAACGGCCCGCGGACCTATCTGGGGTGGGGCAAGTCCCACGGTCTGGGCACCGGCCTGGGCCTGACCATCGGCGCCAAGCTGGCCGCTCCGGAGAAAGTCTGCGTCAACTTCATGGGCGACGCCGCCTTCGGCATGGTGGGACTGGACTTCGAGACCGCCGTTCGCAGCAACATCCCGATCATAACCGTGGTGTTGAACAACTCCACAATGGCCATCGAAACCCGATCAATGACCGACTCCCACGGGCTATTCGGGACCAGGGACCTGGGCGGCAACTACGCCGACTTGGGCAAGGCGATGGGAGGTTATGCTGAGCGCATCGAAGACCCGAGCCAGGTCAGCGCCGCGTTCACCAGGGCCCGTAGGGTCACCGAGGAAGAGGGGAAGGCCGTCCTGCTGGAGTTCATCACCAGCGCCGAGACCGAGTTCTCTCATAGAAGGGCGTTCTAGGCCTTCAGCTTCATGCCACATCTAGATGTAACCATCGAATAAGATTTCGCCCCCATCCTAAACCTTCCCCCGAACGGAGGAAGGGATTTGTCTTCTCCCCGGCGCCTGAGGGAGAGTTAGAGTGGGGGCGTCGCCCGCGGGGATAACAACGTTTAATCCAAGGAGGCTGGTCATGGCCCCGAAATCAAAGTACCTCTTCATCGCGAGTATGGACGTCGATCCGGATAAGGAGGCCCTGTTCCACGAGGTCTACAACACCGAGCATTGCCCGGAATTAGGCAAGCTAGCCGGAGTGGGTGACATTACCCGGTTCGAAGCCCAGGCGTTTCAGGTCTTGATCGGAGGGCAGACTCAGACTATCTCGCCGGAAGGCCAGCCACGATTCCACGCCATGTACGAGATCGAGAGCCCGGAGATCCTGAGCTCCCCTGAATGGGGCAAGGCCGTGGAACTGGGCCGCTGGCCGGAGCAGGTCCGGCCCTTTACTTCAAACCGGCGGCACACCCTGCTGCGGCTGACCTTTCCCGAGCAATAGCCCACGCCGGGATCGAACTAGAAAGTCCCATTAAAGCCGGGGTCAACAAAGACCAGATTGGGTTGGTAATTACAGCGGAGCGCCGCAGGGAGAAGCTTGGCGCCCCGCCCAATAAGCTTCACCCATAAGCTTCAAAGGACAACCATTGATTGAGCGCGCCCTGGAAGGGGTGAGGGTCTTGGACCTCACCCACCACATATCCGGACCATACTGCACAAAATTATTGGCCGATTTCGGCGCCGAGGTGATCAAGGTTGAGCGGCCCGGCGGCGACCCGGCCCGGCGGATGGCCCCTTTTTTTCACGACGAGGCCGACCCGGAGAAAAGCCTGGTCTTCGCCTACCTGAATACGAACAAGCAGAGCGTGACGCTGAACCTCAAGTCTGAGAAGGGTATCCAGGTCCTGAGATCCTTGGTCGCGGAATCCGACGTCTTGGTGGAGAATTTCGCCCCCAGGGTGATGCCGTCTTTTGGGCTGGATTTCGAGGCTCTGCAGCAGATCAATCCAGGCCTGGTCATGACCTCCATCTCCAATTTCGGGCAGACCGGCCCTTACCGGGATTATAAGGCCGCCGACATCGTTGAGTACGCCCTGGGCGGGCTGATGTATATCTTCGGCGCCTATGACCGGGAGCCCCTGAAGCACGCGTACAACCAAGCCCAGTTCAAAGCTGGGACCGACGCCGCATCCGCCACGCTGATGGCCGTGTATCACCAGCGGCTGACCGAGGCGGGGCAGCGGGTCGATATCTCCATCCAAGAAGCGGTGGCCACCGGCCTCAGGGACGTGGTCAACAACTTCACCTACAGCGGCGCGGTCCGCCGACGCCAGCCCAACCACAGCGGCGACCTGACCCGGATGCGGGCCAGCGCTGACGGCCACCTGCTGCCCAATCCGGGCATCGGAGCGTCGTTGGACTGGAACACTCTGGTGGATTTCCTGGGCCTCCCGGAACTGGACGACGAGCGATTCAGCACCCCCACGGCCCGGTTGGTCAATGCCGAGGAACTGGGCCGCATCTTGGACGAGTATTTCACCAAGCAGAACAAGTACGACATGTTCCACGCCGCCAACGAAAAGCGGTTCATCTTCGGCGTGATCCAGTCCCCCGAGGAGGTCATGGCCGACCCTCAATTGGCGGCCCGGAATTTCTTCGTCGACATCGACCACCCGGTACTGGGGACGCTGAAGTACCCCGGCGCTCCCTTCGAGATGAGCGGCACCCCGTGGGAAGTCCGCGCCGCCGCCCCGACCCTGGGCCAGCACAACCAGGAAGTGATCGGCCGACGGCTGGGCCACACCCTTGAACAATTGGTCCAGATGCGGGCCATGCGGATCATCTGATCATGGAGGATAGCTGAAGCATGCCGGGTCCACTGGAAGGCGTCCGGATAATCGAGATGGGCCAGCTCATCGCCATCCCCTTCGCCATGAAGTTGCTGGCCGACATGGGCGCTCAGGTCATCCGCCTGGAGTCCACCGGCAGGCTGGAGAGCTACCGCAGCGACTCGGTCTATCAGAACGATGTCTCCGGTGAGTTTTGGAACAGGGGCGCCAACTTCTACGAGCAGAACCGCAATAAATTGGGCGTCACTCTGGACCTGAGCAAGCCCGAGGGCCTGGCTATCATCAAAGAATTGGTCTCCGTGGCCGATATCTTCTCCGAGAATTTCACTCCCAGGGTGATCAAGAACTTCGGTCTGGAATATGAAGACCTGAAAAAGATTAAGCCGGACATCATCATGGTGTCGTCCACCGGCTACGGGTTCTATGGACCTTGGTCCAACTACGGCGCTACCGGCCCGTCCACCGAAGGCGCGTCGGGCCTGGCCTACCAGACGGGTTACCTGGGAGGCCCGCCGGTGATGGCTGAGATTCCCTACACCGACTACACCTCCGGCGAGCACACGGTCTTCGCCGTGATGGCCGCCCTGATGCACCGCCTGCGCACCGGCCAGGGCCAGTTCATCGACATCTCCCAGACCCAGGCCACCAGCGCGACTATCCCCGAGGTCTTGATGGACTTCTCGGCCAACGGACGCACCGGACAGCGCATGGGCAACCAGGACGCCGCCATGTCGCCCCACGGCTGCTACCCGTGCCGGGGCGACGACCGCTGGCTCACCATGGCCGTCGCCACCGACGACGAATGGCAGGCGGTCTGTAGGGTATTGGGGCAGGACGGTTGGGCTAACGACCCCAGGTTCGAGGACTCGCTCAGCCGGTGGAAGAACCGGGACGAACTCGACGCGCTGATCGGGCCGGTGACCAGCCCGTGGGACGCCCATGAACTGATGCATGAGCTGCAGAAAGAGGGCGTGGCGGCAGGGGCCGTCCTGGACAGCAAGGACCTGCTCTTCGACCCGCACCTGGGTGAGCGTGATTTCTACGAGGTGGTCACTCACCACGACAGCACCGGCATCCCGCCCCTTCCCTACGCCGGCCGTCCTTGGAAGCTGTCGAAGACGCCCGCGGTGAAGAGCAAAGCCGCCCCGCTGATGGGCGAGCACAACACCTTGGTCCTCTCGGAGTTGCTGGGCAAGACCGCGGATGAGATGGCGGCCCTGGAAGAGACCGGAATAATCGGCTACGGCCCCACCAACCCCCGCCCCGTGCAGCGCCCGTCCCTGGACGAACAGGTCCGCCAAGGCCGGATGCAACGCTACGAGACCGACTTCCAAGAGCAAGTCAGAAGGGCGTTTCCCGGCTAGCCGTCAGCTATCAGCTATCATCCCCGATTCGATCGGGGCTATCAGCGAAGATTTTGATTGACGGTCCCGCTAAAAGCCCCCTTTCGTAAAGGGGATTGGCGGATTTCCACACGCTCGCTGAAGACCTTTCTGAGCCGCTATCCCTGACCTGAGCCTTGTCACCCTGAGTACAGCGAAGGGTCTCTTTGCTTTGGTCCACCGTGCCGGGCTCTACCACGAGATTCCTCGGCTAACGCCTCGGAATGACAGGGTAGGGGCGCATCGGGGGTTGGGGGATTGTGGCACTCCATCCGCCAATCTGTTTCCACAGAATAGCCGTGCACCACTACTGTCACCCTGAGAGAAGCGAAGGGTCTGCCGATTGCGAATTGGTAGATTCTTCGGCTTACGCCTCAGAATGACATGAGTCGAAAACGTAGTGGCATCCCGATTGAATCGGGATGCCACTACGTTTTTATTACCTGGCGGCCACCAAAAGCTGAAAGGTGACAGCCCCGAACCCATCGTGGCTGACCGCTTTTACAGCCCGTGCTTGGACTCGTAGTCGGCTATGTCCTTTTCCATGCGGAGGGTTAGGCCGATGTCGTCCAGGCCGTTGACCAGGGCGTCTTTGCGGGCGGCGTCGATCTCGAAGTTGATGGATATCTCCTCGCTCTCGTCCCAGACCCGCTGGCTGACCAGGTCCACGGTCAACTCGATGCCAGGATCGGACTCGGCCTTGTCCATGATCTCCCGCACCTGTTCCGGGGGTAGGACCAGGGGCAGGACGCCGTTCTTGAAGCAGTTGTTATAGAAGATGTCGGCGAAACTGGTGGAGATTACGCACTTGATCCCATAGTCGCGGAGCGCCCACGGGGCATGCTCGCGGGAAGAGCCGCAGCCGAAGTTGGGGCCGGCCACCAGGACGTTGGCGTTCTTGTAAGCCGGTTTATTCAGGACAAAATCGGGGTTGGGGCTGCCGTCGGTGTTGTAGCGCCAGGACGAGAACAGGGCGTCCTCGAAGCCGGTGCGCTCGATGCTTTTCAGGAACACCGCCGGTATGATCTGGTCGGTATCGATGTTAACGCGGTCGATGGGGGCGACCACGCCGGTTAATTTCGTGAAGGGGTCCATCGTTGTTCTCCCTAGGTTTCTTGCGCGCTTAGAGGTCTCTCACGTCGACGAAGTGGCCGGCGATGGCCGCCGCCGCCGCCATGGCGGGGCTGACCAGATGAGTGCGTCCGCCCTTGCCCTGCCGTCCTTCAAAGTTGCGGTTGGACGTGGAGGCACAGCGTTCTCCCGGCGCAAGGATGTCTGGGTTCATCCCCAGACACATGGAACATCCGGCCACCCGCCAGTCGAGACCAGCTTCCTTGAAGATCTTGTCCAGGCCCTCGTCCTCGGCCTCTTTCTTGATCTTGGCCGAGCCGGGCACGACCATGGCGTAAACGTCATCGTGGACCTTCTTGCCCTTGACCACCTCGGCGGCGGCCCGCAGGTCTTCCAGCCGGGCGTTGGTGCAGGCGCCGACGAAGATGCGGTCGATCTTGATGTCCTGAATGGCCATGCCGGGCTTGAGGTCCATGTATTGCAGGGCGCGGACGGTGGCCTCCCGCTCGGCTTCGTCGTCCATGTCCGCCGGGTCCGGTATCTTGCCTGAGATGGGAGCGACCATGCCGGGATTGGTCCCCCAGGTCACGTGGGGCTCCAACTGGGCTGCGTCGAGCTCAACCACTTTGTCATATTTGGCGCCGGCGTCGCTGGGCAAGGCCTTCCACCGCTCCACCGCGGCGTCGAAGTCGGCGCCTTGGGGAGCGAACTGGCGGCCGCGCAGGTAATCGAAAGTAGTTTGGTCGGGGGCGATCATGCCGGCCCGCGCCCCAGCTTCGATGCTCATGTTGCAGACCGTCATCCGGCCGTCCATGGACAGCGAGCGGATGGCCTCGCCGGTGTATTCGATGACGTGGCCCACGCCGCCGTTGACGCCGATCTTGCCGATGATCGCCAGGATGATGTCCTTGGCGGTGACGCCCTTGGGCAACTGCCCGTTGACCCGGACTTCCATGGTGTCCGGCTTGAATGCACGGAGGGTCTGGGTCGCCAGCACATGTTCGACCTCGGATGTGCCGATGCCGATGGCGAAGGCCCCAAGGGCGCCGTGGGTGGAGGTATGGCTGTCGCCGCAGACTAAGGTCTTGCCGGGCTGGGTGTAGCCGAGGTCCGGACCGATGATGTGGACGATGCCCTGCAGGGGACTGAACCGGTCGTACAGCGTGACGCCGAACTCAGCGCAGTTGCGGTCCAGGGCGTCCAGTTGTTTCTTGGAAATCTCATCGGTGACCGGGAGCGACAGGTCCCAGGTGGGCGTATTGTGGTCGGCGGTGGCCACGGTCAGGTCGAGCCGCCGCACCTTCCGGCCGGCTTCTCTGAGACCGTCAAAGGCCTGCGCAGAGGTAACTTCGTGGACTAGGTGCAGATCGATGTAGATGACCGCGGGCTCGCCCGGTTCTTGCACGACCACATGGTCGTCCCAGATTTTCTCGAACATGGTCTTGGGAGGCATTTAGGTGGTCCTTAACAAGAATCAGAATGGGGTGGTGGCCTGTCTCCCCGTGCCCAAATTCCCACCCTTCCCACGCCTAAACTGGGCGACAAAAACCGGCCCGTATTATAGCACCAAGCGGGATGGCTGCCAGGCCCGGTACAGTCTGTGCCGCGGGTAGAGCCGTCGACGGGTTAATGGTACACTGGCGCTACGCCTAAACCGCAGGCCCAAAGCCCGTATCATCGCCCCCGGACCCGCCCACCGGCGGCGCCTTTGGCGCCACCTTTTGCATCGCCCCAAACCCAGGGAGGAATAACGTAATGCCCGCATCCGAAGCGGTGGTCTTGCCTGAAACGGCCCGCCCCAAGAAATACCGCATCAAACTTCAGCCCGATCTCAAGAACTTCACCTTCAGCGGCGAGCAGAGCGTCGACATCCAAGTGCTGGAGCCAACCTCCACCATCGTGCTCAACTCGGTCGACCTCGAGATCAACGAGGCCACCCTTCACACCAACAGAAACACGCTGTCCAGCCGCTCCATAGTCTTGGATAAAGAAGCCGAGACCGCAACCCTGGATTTCGGGGTAACCATCCAGCCCGGCGACGCCCGGTTGGAGATGGTATTCACCGGCGAGTTGAACGACAAACTGGTGGGTTTCTACCGGTCTGAGTACACCTCCCAAGACGGCGAGACCTGCTACTTGGCCACCACCCAATTTGAAGCTACCGACGCCCGGCGGGCCTTCCCCTGCTGGGACGAACCGGCCAAAAAGGCGGCATTCGAGGTGACATTGGTGTTCTCCAACGAATACCAGGCCATCTCAAACACGCCGGTCGTGGAGGAAGCCGTCCCCGGTCCCGGACTTAAGTCGGTCCGCTTCGCCGAGACCCCAATTATGTCGACCTATCTGCTGGTCTTCATCGTCGGTAATTTGGTTTCAGTGGAAGAGCGGGCCGCCGGCGGAACCACGGTCGGTGTGTGGACCACTCCGGGCAAGGAAAGCCAGGCCAAATTTGCCCTGGAAACTTCGGTGAAGCTTCTGGGTTACTTCAACGATTATTTCGGTATCCCCTATCCGCTGGCCAAACTGGACCACATCGCCATCCCCGACTTCGCGGCCGGAGCCATGGAGAACTGGGGCGCGGTAACCTACCGGGAAACGGCACTGCTGGTCGACCCGGAAAACTCTTCGGCCGGCACCCGCCAACGGGTCGCCGAAGTGATCGCGCACGAGATGGCCCACATGTGGTTCGGCGACTTGGTCACCATGGAATGGTGGGACGATTTGTGGCTGAACGAGAGCTTCGCATCGTGGATGGGCAACAAGGCGGTTGACTGGCTCTACCCCGAGTGGGAGATGTGGACCCAATTCGTGAACATGGACACCAACCGGGCGCTCAGCCTAGACGGACTGAAGAATTCCCACCCCATCGAGCAGGCGGTCAAGAACCCCGCGGAGGTCAGCCAGCTCTTCGACGCCATCAGCTACAGCAAGGGCGCGTCGGTGATCCGCATGCTGGAGAACTTCCTGGGCGAGGAGACCTTCCGCAAGGGCCTGAACCGGTATCTGTCGGGCCATATGTACGACAACGCCCGGACCCAAGACCTATGGTCAGCCCTGGAGACGGAATCGGGCCAGCCGGTTACCGAAATCATGGACTCCTGGGTGAAGCAGATGGGATACCCGGTGCTGCAGGTTGAATCGGACCGCAGCGGTGGCCAGACCCGGCTTTCGATCACACAAGAGCGGTTCGTTTATGACCGTCTGCTGGACGATGGCAAGCCCAGTTCGGAGCCAGACCCAGGCCCCGGCAATGAGCTTTGGCGGGTGCCCATCAGCGCCAGCCAGGGCGGTCAGGAATCCGGGGTCACCGTGATGGACGGCCGGCAGGTCCAGTTGGACGTACCGGGAGACGGCGGCAGCTGGGTCAAGTTAAACCCATTGCAGACCGGCTTCTTCCGGGTGAATTACAGCAACGAAGATTGGCAACGGTTGGTGCCGGCAATCGAGTCGTTGGAATTGCACGCCACCGACCGTCTGGGGGTCCAGAACGATGCCTACGCCCTGTCCCGGGCCGGATTATTGCCGGTGACCCAGTTCCTCTCCCTGGCCAAGGCGTACCAGAACGAGGACGACGCCTCGGTTTGGAGCGACCTGGCCAGCAACCTGCGGGACATCGAACTGCTTATTTCCGAAGACGCGGTGCACCCGGCCTACCAGCGGTTCGCCCGCGATATCTTTGGCCCTGCGGCGCGGAAGACCGGATGGAACCCCAAGTCCGGCGAAGGCCATCTGGACGCCCTGCTCCGCTCCACGGTGCTAAGTCAGGCGGGCAGTTATCTTGACCCCGACGTGACAGCCCAAGCAACCGATCGTTTCCAGCGGTACCTGGATGACCGGGATACCTTGGCGCCCGACCTCCGCGGCGTGGTCTTCGCCCTGGCGGCCCAATCGGGCGGCAAGGACGTCTACGACCAGATCTGGCAGTTGGAAGGCGAGACCGGCCTGGCGGAAGAAAAGATAAGGCTCCTGATGGCATTATCCAGGTTCCAACAGCCGGAGCTGCTTAAGGCGACCTTGGAGGACTCTCTGTCCGCAAAGGTGCGGTCCCAAGACACTATCACCGTGGTGTCCGGCGTGGCCGCCAACCCCAAGGGACGGGACCTGGCCTGGGAGTTCGTAAAGTCCAACTGGGGCGAGTTCGACCGGCGCTACGGCGGCGGCGGGTTCGGTCTCATGCGGCTGGTTTCGATCTGCGGTCATTTCAACTCGCAAGAGAAGGCCGATGATGTGGACAGCTTCTTCGCCGAGCACCCGGTTCCCGCAGCCGAGCGGACCATCCGCCAGGCCCTGGAACGGGTCCGCTTGAACATCAAGTGGCTCGAGCAGAACCGGCAGGAACTGACCGACTGGTTCGCGGGGTAGGCGGCCTGGAGACCCATACCTAAGGCCGGAGAAAGTCTGATGCAAAGCACTCCAGACACATCATCGCCATCAAAACAGGTGTATGTCGTTTACTGAGGCTTTCAAAGCCCTCAACGGACTAAAGCGGCGCAAGGTGATTCGGGACTACGTAGTCATCGGTGCGGTCGCGGCCACCAACTACATGGAGCCGGTCTTCACAGAAGACATTGACGTTGTGGTCCTAGTGGACACGGACGAGGAGTATCGAAGCACTTTCGCGGCAATCGCCCAGCAAGCCGAGGCTCAAGATGGGATGCACCAGGTACTGGGCGGGGTCCCAGTACAGTTATTTCCCACTACCATCATGCCCCTGTACCGCGATGCGTTGGAAGGCGCGCTCCAGGTACGTTTCGGCAACCTGCGTGTAAAATTCGCCTCCGCCGAGCACCTGATATTATTGTATCTACTGGCATTTAGAGAAAGAGATCACCTTCGGGTCCGTTCCCTCTTATGGAACATCGACGAAGGACGGTTGCAGGAACTCTTGGACCGGTTCGACGATGAAGAAAATACCCTTGCCGGCAGACTCCAAAGCCTACGGGGAACTAGTATTCCGCGAGAAGGAGAAATGGCGCCGCCGCCGGGCGAGGATGAGCCTGCTACGTAAGCTGGAAGTTCTCGACCGTTTGAGGGAACGGGCACGGGAGTTGGCCAAGATTCGCCGGGCCTGACCCAGCCACCATCGGATCTCAACTATAGATTATTCGCTCCGGTTCACACAGCCACGCTCCGGTGCTACAATCGTAGGCGTGCAGTAGTCGAATCCCGTGCACTCACTGAACATTTATGTCAACAAATTCCCGTATAGATGAACTGAAATCGGCGCTGGGCCAACGCATGCTGGTGATCGACGGGGCCATGGGCACCGCCATCCAAGACCGCGACCTGGGTCCCGACGACTTTGGCGGCCTCGAATACGAAGGCTGCAACGAATACCTCACCGCTACCCGGCCAGATGTCATCGAGGATATTCACCGGAGCTACCTGGAAGCCGGCGCCGACATCATCGAAACGAATACGTTTGGCGCCACCCCTGTGGTGCTGGCCGAGTACGGCCTGGCCCACGAAGCGCGGCGCCTCAACCGCGAGTCTGCAGAGCTGGCCCGGCGGGTTGCCGCAGCCGAATCGACTCCGGACAAACTCCGGTTCGTTGCCGGCTCGATGGGCCCCACCACCAAGACCATTTCAGTCACCGGCGGAATCACTTTTGAGGAACTGTCTGGCGACTACCATATCCAGGCCGCCGGACTCATCGAAGGTGGCGTCGACCTGCTTCTGCTGGAGACCAGCCAAGACACGCTGAACGTCAAGGCAGGACTGGAGGGCATCGACCGGGCCTTCGCCGAGTTGGGGCGGGAAGTGCCGGTGGCGGTGCAGGGCACCGTCGAGCCCATGGGCACTCTGTTGGCTGGCCAGGACGTTGAAGCCTTCTATATCTCGTTGGCCCACCGCGACCTGCTCTGGATCGGGCTAAACTGTGCCACCGGTCCCACATTCATGACCGACCACATCCGGACCTTAGCTTCTCTCTCCAAGTTCCCGGTTGCCTGCGTTCCTAACGCCGGCATGCCAGATGAGGACGGCAACTATAACGAGAGCCCCGAGGACATGGCTACGACCGTTGGCCGGTTCGCCGAGTCCGGGTGGGTCAACCTCATCGGCGGCTGCTGCGGCACCGTCCCGAAACACATAGAGCTATTGGTGGAGATGGCCTCCGGTAAGCCCGTCCGCCCTGGCGTCGAATCCGATGAGACCCGCGTGTCTGGCATCGAAGCTCTGCTGGTGGATGACGATGTCCGGCCGGCCATAATCGGCGAGCGCACCAACGTCCTGGGCAGCAGGCGGTTCCGCCGCCTGATCAAAGAGGGCTTATTTGAGGAAGCTGCCGAGATCGGCCGCCGCCAGGTGAGAAATGGCGCCCACATCCTGGACGTTTGCCTCCAAGACCCAGACCGGGACGAGGAAGCCGACGTCGCCCAGTTCCTCGACCTGGTCACCAAGAAGGTAAAAGCGCCAATCATGATCGACTCCACCGATTCGGCGGTGATCGAATTGGCGCTGAAGCGGCTCCAGGGCAAGTCCATCATCAACTCCATCAACCTGGAAGACGGCGAAGAACGGTTCCAATCGGTAGTGCCCTTGGCCCGCCGTTTTGGGGCGGCCTTGGTGGTAGGTTGTATCGACGACGACAAAGAACAAGCCCAGGCCATCACCAAAGAACGCAAACTTGAGGTGGCCCTTCGCTCCGCCAAAATCCTCACCGAGAAGTACGGGGTACCGATCGAAGACATCATTTTCGATCCCCTCGTGTTCCCCGTGGGCACCGGAGACAAGAACTACATCGGGTCTGGCGCTGAGACGATCGAAGGCGTGCGGCTGATCAAGGAAGCCCTGCCCGGCGCCAAGACGGTGCTGGGAATATCCAACGTTTCGTTCGGACTGCCAGCGGAAGGACGAGAGGTCTTGAACTCGGTCTTCCTCTACCACTGCGTTCAGGCAGGTCTGGACATGGCCATCGTCAACTCTGAAGGGATGGAGCGTTATGCGTCGATCTCGGAGGAAGAACGCAAGCTGGCCGAAGACCTGATCTGGTACCGGGGAGACGACCCGGTGGCGGCGTTCGCTGAGCACTTTCGCGACAAGCCACCCAAGGCGACCACCGAAGAGCGCGCGAACCTGTCTTTGGACGAAAGACTGGCCCTCTGCATCATCGAAGGCACCAAAGAAGGACTGGCGCAAGACCTGGACGAAGCGCTGACGGAACGGACCCCGTTGGAAATCATCAACGGGCCTCTGATGGACGGCATGGCCGAGGTGGGCCGCCAGTTCAATGCCAACCAATTGATCGTGGCCGAGGTTCTGCAATCGGCCGAATCAATGAAGTTCTCTGTCAGTCACCTCGAACCCCATATGGAGCAGATGGATTCCGCCATCAAGGGCAAGATCTTGCTCGCCACGGTAAAAGGCGACGTCCATGATATCGGCAAGAACCTGGTTGAGATCATCATGGGCAACAACGGCTACCAGGTCATAAATCTTGGCATCAAAGTGCCGCCACAAGACTTGATAGACGCCTACCAGAAGCACAAGCCCGACATGATCGGCCTTTCGGGACTGCTGGTGAAATCCGCCAAGATGATGGTCGAAACGGCCCAAGACTTCCGGCAATCGGGCATATCATGTCCGGTGCTGGTGGGCGGCGCGGCCCTGTCAAACCGGTTCACACGGCTCCGCATCGCACCCGAATACGACGGCTTGGTGGCCTACGCACCTGACGCCATGTCGGGGCTGGCGCTGGCCAATGCCATCCAGGACGCCGACGAACGGGCGAAGCTGGTGGCCTCTTTCGACGAGGAAGCCGAGTCGATGCGAGCCGCCGACGAAGCGGCCCGGGGCCGCGAAGAGGATGCCGGCGCAGATGTGCCCCCAGCCCAGGTGCGGCACGACGTTGACATCCCGAACCCGCCCGACCTGCGGCTGCACGTCTTGAACGATCATCCATTGGATGAGATATTCCCCTTGATCAACCCGCAGATGCTCTACGTGAGGCATCTGGGCTACAAGGGCCGGTTCGCCGACGACCTGGAAGCCGGGAAGCCGGCGGCGATCGAACTCCATGATTCCGTGCGGCGGGTTGAGGACTTGATGTTGGCCCAAGAAGACATCAAGGCCAACGCAATCTTGAAATTCTTCCCCTGCAACTCCGACGGCCAACGGATTCTGGTCTACGGTTCCGAGGACCAAAACGTTGTTGAGGAATTCTATCTGGGCCGCCAGTCCCAACGGGACGGTCTCTGCCTAGCCGACTATCTGCTGCCAAAGGGTAGTGGACAGGTCGACTACATCGGCATGTTCGTCACCTCCATTGGCAACGGAGTCAGGAGATTGGCAGAGCGTTGGATGGCCGACGGCCAATTTCTGAACTCCCACATCCTGTCGGCCCTGTCTTTGGAATGCGCCGAGGCGTTCGCCGAACTGCTCCACCAGCAGATCAGACAGATGTGGGGCTTTGGCGACCCGGCGGACACCACGTCGCAGGACCTTTTCCGGACGCAGTACAAGGGCAAGCGGTTCTCATTTGGATATCCCGCGTGCCCCCGGCTGGAAGACCAAGAGCAGCTTTTCCGGCTATTGGATGTTTCGGCCAACCTGGACGTTGAATTGACTGAAGGCTACATGATGGACCCGGAGTCGTCGGTGTCGGCCCTGGTCTTACACCACCCTGACGCCAAGTATTTCAACCTCAGCGAAAGGGACATCGAGCGGCTGGAACAAGAGGTCTCGCAGCGATAACCAGTCACCCGGCCCCAGGGTTGACGGCCCCCTCTATCTTCGGCATATAGTCCATATGTCCCGGCAAAATGCCCGATGCCATTGGTCGCCACGAGCATCTGCGCACCGATTCGATGCTTTGCCTTTAGACTGTCATTCTGAGGCGTTAGCGGAAGAATCTTGTTGCTAGCAACAAAATACTGATGGCCGGCAACGAGACCCTTCGCACGCTGACGGCGCTATCAGGGTGACAGGGCTGTGTAGACTTAGCCGCGATGCCATCGAGGCCAAGGGCCGTTATCATTACTTTTTAGGGAACTCCCCAATTCTGGCGACTGGAGACGATGTGGAGCCGATAACTAAGATCGCAGACGGGCTGGGCTTGGACCCGGACCACCTGATTCCCTACGGCCGGTACAAGGCCAAGATATCCCTGGACGCCCTGAAAGACCCAGCCGACTATAAGGGCAAGCTGGTCGTGGTCACCGGCAT
>JADFPD010000054.1 GCA_022562475.1 Chloroflexota bacterium
AGTTGTCGTAGATCTCGTTGATAAGTTCCTGGAACTTGGCCGATTCCTGGTCGGTGGGACTGCGCCAGAAGCCGGTCATGTCCTTGAATTCCCCGCTCTTGTACACCGAGAATTCCACGCCCACCTTGGACAGCAGTTGTTCCAACACGGGACGGAGATAGATCACGCCGATGGACCCGACCAATGCGGTGGGCAGGGCGTACACCCTGCTGGCGGCGCAGGCCAAATAGTAACCGCCTGAAGCGCCCAGCCCGCGCACGTAGGCGTAGACCGGCTTCTCTTCGGCCACCCGTTGGATGCCCCGGTAAAGGACCTCTGACCCGGTGGCCGAGCCGCCCGGGGAATCGATGTCCAACAACAGGGCCCGATGGCGCTTGCTCCTGGCCACGGCATCGAATATCCGCGAGTATTCCGGCACCCGCACGTGGGAGCCGATAATTCCGTGTATCTCAACTACGGCAACGCCGGAGCGCCGCCCAAATCCGAGGGGCATGATTCATTTTCTCCTTGGATTAGTCGCCCCAATTGTACTTTATCCTAGATGGCCGGAGGAGAGGCGCCGCGCCGGGCAAACAAAACCGGCCCCGATAATGATCGGGGCCGGTTTTCAATGGCGGGTGATAGTTTGACTTCGGCCTAGTCGTCGGCCGCGACCGCCTCCGCGTCCCGGTTGTCCACGTAGTCGGCGGCGCAGACCGAGGCGTTCAGCAGTCCCCAGCGCACCATCCAGTTGTAGGTGTCTTCGATCTGCTCGTCGGTGTACGGGGTGGGGTGGGTGTAGCGCAGCCGCGACAGGATGAAATCGTCGGGCGTCAGCGGGCCCCATTTCTTCAACACCGGAGCAAACTTCGGGTCATCCAGCAGATAGTGGATGAACCGCTTCTTGTCCGAGTTGATCAGGTCCACCGCTTTGACCACGGCCCGGTTGATGGCCGCGAAGGTCTCCTCATCCATGTTGTCGCTGGCGTTCTCGGCGCCCAGGTAGTGTCCTTCGCAGACCGACCGGCAGCCGTTCTTCTCGGCCAGGGAGATGTACGGCTCCATGAGCATGGCCGCCGCCACTTCTCCGCTCAACAGGGCCTCCAGACGGTTCTCCGGGCTGCCGTAGTGCAGCATCTTGATCTTCTCGGCGGGCAGGTAGCCTTCCAGCAGGCGAAGGCCGGTGTAGTGGGAGCCGGCGTGGAACTGGACTGCGATGGGCTCATTGCCCAGCGAGCCGGGATAGTAGTGGCGGGAGTCTCCCCTGACCAGCAGCGCCTGGTTGGCGACTGAAGACCGTAGTCCAATTACCTTGGCGCCCTGTTTGCTCTCGTAGGCCCGACGGACCTGACCCTCCTCTCAAGCGCGGTAGATGGTCACCTGTTGCTCTTCGAAGGGTATATGGCCCAGGATCGGGTCAACGTCGTCAGGGTTGTCGGTGTTGTGCTCGGGGATAACGGGGTGGGCCCGGACGAACTCCATGTCGATGCCCTCGGCCGCGAAGAAACCTTCGTCCTTGGCCACATACCAGGGCAGGCTGAACACCGCCCCGTTGGTCTCGCTCATCACCTTTTTCATCGCCACCAGTCCTGTCATTTATATCGAACAATGATCAACCGAGGTGTCCGGCGAGTTTACCACAGCTGGGCCCCTGGGTCTAACGCCGGGCGGGGCCGCCAAACCGCTGTTTTCGTGCCTGATAACGGCCTGGAGCGCGCCCGATATCCTTGACAGTGGTTGGGGGCAGGCTTAGTATCAGCCCCACATCGAAGTGGCCCGTCGGTGGCCCATCCGCCCTTGGCCGAACCAAAGGAGCAACCATGCAATTCGGACTGTTCATGATGCCGTTGCATCCGCCCCATCGCACCTACGCTGATTCTTACGACCGTGACCTGGACCTGATCGTGAAGGCCGACCAACTGGGCTACACCGAAGCCTGGATCGGCGAGCATGTCACCGAGCGCTGGGAGAACGCCCCTTGCCCGGACCTGCTCATCGCCAAGGCGTCGGCCATGACCGAGAACATCATCTTCGGCACGGGCGTCACACTGCTGGCCATCCACAACCCCATCGACCTGGCCCACCGGCTGGCCATGCTGGACCACCTGTGCCGCGGCCGGTTCTACTGGGGCATCGGCACCCGGGCCATCCCCACCGACTTGGAGCTCTACGGCCTGGACGCCGGCGACCGGCAGGCCGTGGGAGAGCGGTCGGCGGAGGTACTGGACGTGGTGCTAAAGATCTGGGAGAACGAGGGCAAGTTCGAATACCACGGCAAGTATTTCGACATCTCAGCCCCAGAACTGGACCCGGTGAAGGAACGGGGCCTGTACATGAAGCCGTTCCAGCTTCCCCACCCGCCCATCAGCGCCGCCGCCACCTCCGTGCGTTCCTCCTCCATCAAGAACGCCGGCGCCAAAGGGTGGATACCGATGAGCAGTCCCACCCTCTCGATCCCCAATCTGACGGGCCATTGGGAGGAATTCTCGGATGGAGCAACCGGCGCCGGCCGCACCCCTGACCGGGGCCAGTGGCGCATCGCCCGCGACGTCTTGGTGGCCCCCACGGCCCAGGAAGCCCGGGAACGGGCCAACGCCGTGTTGGTGCGCAACTACCAACAGCACCAGCAGCCCAACCGCCAGCCCAGCCTTCTGGCCGGGTCCAAGACCGACCCCAGCCTGCCTGACGAGGCCATCGACGTTGAATACATGATGGACAACATCTGGATCGTGGGCGACCCCCAGGAATGCGCCGACCAGATCCGCAGCATCCACGGCGAGGTGGGCGGTTTCGGCACCTTGCTGGCCGTCACCCAGGACCCCGACGACCACCAATGGGAGCACGAGTGCCTGGAGCTTCTGAAGAATGACGTAGGCCCCCGGATCGCCGACTTAGGATAGGTTTGGTATGGACACACGTAGGGGCACGGCATTGCCGTGCCCCTACCTCAATGAAGCGACCTGATTTGAAAAGGCCCCGGTAGTTGCCGGGGCCTTTTGGTTTCTCCCTGTTTGTTCCTCTTTTGGTTGGCTTCGTGAAGTGCGTTGGGAAAGGTACTAATCTGTCCTTGCGCGTTGTTCATTGCTCGAGTTTTTCCGAGTCTCTTGGAGCAATGACTCAAGTTTTGCGGGCAGTTTGCAGTGTACCCGTTCAAGTCTCTCAATTCCCAGGCCAGCAGTTCTCCGATTGATCAATTCAAGGAAGTCAGCGTCGGTGAACACCATAATTTTGATAGTCTGGTCGTTGATTCCATGAAATCGCAACAGGTCACCTTCGGCTTTACGGACTCCTCCGGTATTCTCTTTCCCACCCCGGGTTTTCGCCCCATTAGATAGAATCTCTGCGACGATAGATCCGTCTTCCGAAACCGCATCGAACTTGTGGACACGACCCCATTTCAGAGTGACACTTGTCTCCTTGAATTCGTGGCCGGGGTATTCGAAAGCCAACCATTTCCTCACATGAGGTTCAATTAATTTCTTGATTTGAGTTGTATTTGCCATACGGAATAAAGCACCTTTTAGGCATCCAGTTTTCGGAACGTACTTAGAAGACTTGGCCTGGCCTCAGCCCAGTCAGTCGAGCGGGCACTCGGGGGCTTCTTGGCCGTCGCTGCCGTCGCGGAACTCGGGGATGACGTGTTTCCCGAACATCTCGATGGACTTCATCACATCCTTGTGACCCACCGTTTCGGTGGCCATCAGGAATTGAAGCTCGTCCACGCCGGTGGCCTCATGGAGTTTGGCTCCCTTGATGCAGGCCTCCGGGTCTCCGGCCACGATGATGCCCCGGTCCGCCATGGTCTCGGCGTCGAACTCCTCCCAGACCTTCTGGGCCAAAGCGCCGCCGCCCGACAGGTCGAGAGTGGCCGCCGTATCAGACCCGGCCGAGGCCTCCTTGACGTCGACGTACCGGGAGAAATTCTGGACCAGGTGTTCGGGGATGCCGCCCCACTGTTCCAGCAGCCGTTCGTAGATATCCTTCTGGTCTTGGACGTAGGGCCGTCCCGGTCCGAAGAAGGTCTTCAGCGACTGGGCCGACAGTTCCTGGGTGGCTTTGTTGTCCTCGCCGCAGAGACCGAAGCAGGAGTTCAGCCACTTATTGTTGATGAAGGCGCCCACCGGGTTGGCCTCTTTGATGGCTGTCTTGTATTTCTTGATCTCCGGCTCCAAGACCGAGGGTGCGTTCACGCCAAGGGCCATGACTCCGATCCCCTTTTGGGCGGCAAGTTCGTAGGTCGCCGATTGCAGGGCCGCCACCCAGATCGGCGGATGGGGCTTCTGGTATGGCTTGGGCAGTACCTGCCGGGCGGGCACGTTCCAGAACTTGCCCTCGAATTCGAAATAGTCCGCCTCCCAGATCTTGGGGATCATGCTCAGGGCCTCGTCCCACATCTCCCGGCTGTTGCGGGGGTCGATGCCCATGCCCAACTGCTCGTAGGGAGCGGAGCGTCCGGTGCCGAACTCGACCCGGCCGTGGGACAGTTGGTCCACCATGGCCACCCGTTCCGCGACCCGGACCGGGTGGTGGTAGGGCAGGATCACCACGCCAAAGCCCAGGTGGATGCGCTTGGTCAACCGGCTGAGAGCGCCGAATATGACCTCGGGACAGGGCGAATCGGAAAAGGTGGTCAGGAAGTGGTGTTCGACGAACCACACCGAGTCGAATCCCACCTCGTCCGCCAGGATGCATTGTTCGATGGTTTCCTCGATGACCGCGTGGTCGTCGAGCATGGGCCGTTGCATTTCGTAGGCCAATGAGAATTTCATTTTAATACCTTCTAAGAACAAATAGGGGACGGATAGAGAGGCGGGGAGTCGCGGCAATTCTAATGGCAACCGGGATGAACGGCAACGTCACACATCCTAGCGCTGTGGGTCGCCGACTACGCGCTGGAAGAACGAGTCCCGGTGGACGAGATGGTTGTCGGGGGGCGAAGACTGACCCACGAGCCCACCCCTACCCGCCCTTGATCAACACGACTTCGCGTTGGACCGGGGAACTGGCGAAGGGCCCATCGGCCGACATGAAAACGTCGATCTCCGAGCGGACGCCGAACTCGGGCAGGTAGATGCCCGGCTCGATGGAGAAGCAAACGCCGGGGATAATGCGGCGGGTGTCATGGGTTTCGAAGCTGTCCAGGTTGACCGCCTCGCTGTGGACCTCGAAGCCGATGCTGTGGCCCAGCCGGTGGGTGAAGTACTCGCCGTAGCCCCGGCTGGTGATGAACTCCCGGGCCACCTGGTCGGCCTGCCAGCCCTGGACCGCGGTTCCCTGGTTGTGGGCGTCTTCCAAGTAGCTCAGCGCGGCGTCGCGCGCCCCGATCACGATTTCGAATATCTCCTGCTGCCGTTGTGGCACGGAGTCCCCCACGTAGGCCACCCAGGTGATGTCGGCGTAGACGCTGCCGGCGGCCACGCCCTTGGCCCAAAGGTCGATCAGCAGCCAGTCGCCCGGTGTGATGGCGCTGGTTTTATCGGCGGAAGGTTCGTAGTGGGGGTCCGAGGCGTTGGCGTTAACCGCCACGATGGGGCCGTCGGGGGAAGCGATACTTTCTTCGGCGAACCGCTTCCGGATGAACTCGGCCACCTGAAACTCGGTTACTCCCTCCGCCAGGCGTTCCCCGGCGTAGGCAAAGGCTTCGTTCACGATCCGCCCCAGCTTGTCCGCGGTGGCGCGGTGGTCGGCCAGTTGCTCGGGCGTCCACTGATGGGTGGCGTATTGCATCAGGTCGGCGGAAGAAATCACCTCGGGACCGATGCTCCGCACCAGTTCCACGGTGCCGGCGTCCACCCTGGACACCCGGGGCAGGGTATTCTCGGGGGAATACTCCATGGCGACCCGGCTCACCCCGGAAAGCAGACCCCGTAGCGCCGTCAGCATGGAATCCCGGCTGCTGTAGACCGTCAGCTTAACTCCGGACTCGGCGAACTTCCCGGCATCGACGTGGTGGACCAGCAGGCTCGGTTCTCCGTCGGCGGGAAGATAGAAATAACAGGGGCGGGTGACATGCCCTGATGACGATATGACCTGCCAGAACACCGGGTTGGCCTGGCGGTAGTCGTAGACCAGCCAGCCGGGGATTCCCTCTTGGGCGAGGTACTCTTGAGCCAGGCGGTAGATCTGATGCTGTTCCATGGTCTGGGCCGCGGGTCCTTCGCCGATTCGCCGTTGCCTGGTTTTCTTCGGGTGGTTTCTTTTGTCTAGTTGATCGTCTGGCGCATGCCGCCGTCAAGCACCACGCTGGTGCCGGTGATGAAAGAGGCCCGGTCTGAGGCTAAGTACGCGACCAAGTCGCCCACCTCCTCGGGCTTGCCCAGCCGCCCCATTGGGATGGCGGAAACCGCGTCCTTCATCAATTCTTCATAGGACTTTCCGGACTCCTGGGCCTCGGACTCAAATGAGGCGGTCAGGTAGTCCGTTTCCACCGGTCCCATGATCAGGTTGTTGACGGTGATATTGAAGGGCGCCAGCTCATTGGCCAGCATCTTGGAGTATCCCACCAAAGCCAACTGGGAGGTGGTGGACAGGGCCGTGCCGTTGGCCGATCTGCGGCCTAGGGAGGGCAGCAGGTGGACTATGCGTCCCCAGCGCTGCTGTTTCATATAGGGGATCACTTCTCTGGCAAACCGGACTGAGCTGAGGAAATTCTCCTCCAGGGCGGTCATGATGGTCTCGTCGTTGAATTCCGAGGGCCGTCCCTTGGGGCCTAATCCCATGTGGGTGACCAGGATGCCGATCTGGCCGAACCGGTTGAAGGTGTCCCGGACCACGCGCCGGATGTCCCGGGCAACGGATAGGTCGGCGGGAATGGCCAGCACGTGTTGTTGGGAGCCCACCCGGGCCAGTTCTATCTCTGTGTGGCGAAGGTCGGCTTCAGTGCGGGCGCTGATGGCCACGTTGGCCCCTTCCTGGGCGAATGCCAGGGCGATGGCCCGGCCCATGCCCCTGCTGGAGCCTCCGATGATGGCTACCCGGTCTTTAAGTCCCAAGTCCATGGCTGCTCAGCCTCCTGAGCCCAGGTCTAGCGGACGCCCTGGATCTTCTTGGATTTAATCGGATATTTTCCGGGCTGGTCCGATCTCAGACCCCGGACCACGGGCCAGACTAACACGCGGATTTCTTTGGCACAATCACCCCACTGGGCCTGGTTTGGAGGGTTGTATATCGGTGTGTTAGGCAGCATGGCCCGGTGTGATCGGGTGCGGAGAAATAATCTACATGATGCCTGTCCCCGGAGACTAGATCACCTCTTGGGCCTTTAACTCCTCGATCTCGCCGAGGGAAAAGCCCAGGCTCTCCAGCACTTCCTGGTTGTGCTCTCCCAACAGCGGCGGGTGGCGGTCCAGACCGCCCGGAGTGCGGGAGAACTTGATGGGTATGCCGGTCTGCTTGATCTTGCCCAGGGTTGGGTGGGCCATCTCCAGGTACATGTCCCTGGAGAGCAGCTGGGGGTCCGAGAAAACGTCGGCCAGATCGTTGATGGGGCCGCAGGGCACGTTCGCCTTCTGCAGCTTCTCCACCCAGTAGTTAACCGGTTGTTTGAGGAAGATCTTCTGAAGAAAAGGCACGATCTTGCTCCGGTTTTTCGCCCGCTCAACGTTGGTGGCATAATCCGGATCGTCTTTCAATTCGGGCAGTTTCATGCCCTCGCAGAACCGCTCCCAGATCCGCTCCGAGCCCACTGCCAGGTTGAGGTACTTATTATCCTGGCACATGAACGCTTGATAGGGCACCAGGTTGGGGTGGGCCGCGCCCAAGCGCTTGGGCGGCTCTCCGTTGGCGAAGAAATTGGCCGCTTGATAGGTGAGCCAGGCCACCTGAGCGTCCATCATGGAGATGTCGATGTACTGGCCCTGGCCTTCGCCCTCGTGGGACCGGTTGTGGATGGCGGCCATTATTCCGAAGGCAGCCCACATCCCGGCGCCGATATCGGCCACGGCGATTCCCACCTTCTGGGGCTCGCCGTCGGGCTCTCCGGTGATGCTCATCAGGCCGCTGATGCCCTGCATAATCTGGTCGTAGGCCGGCCGGCTGCGGTAGGGACCGGTCTGGCCGAACCCGGAGATGGAGCAAAAGACGATGCCGGGGTTGATGGCTTTCACCGCATCGTAACCCAGGCCGAAACGGTCCATGACACCGGGGGTGAAGTTCTCCACCACCACGTCGGCGTCCTTGGCCAGCTTCAAGAATATCTCCCGGGCCTTTTCCTCTTTGAAGTTGAGGGTCAAACTCCGCTTATTGCGGTTGATGGACAGGAAGTAGGCGCTCTCTTCGCCGATGAATGGGGGTCCCCATTTGCGGGTGTCGTCGCCGGAGCCGGGCATCTCGATCTTTATAACATCGGCCCCGTGGTCTCCCAACATCAGCGTGCAGAACGGGCCGGCCAGGGCCCGGGTCAGGTCCAGTACCCTGATCCCTTCCAGTGCTCTCATGCCTCTAAGGTCTCCTTAATAGACGGAACTGGGGAATGCCGTCCCTGGGCGGTCCCATTGCCAGGCCAAATGTTATCACAGGGGGGCGGGTATCGGAGCCGGAGTTCATGGCTGGCGCAGACAATACCGACTCTCACGACGAGCATGCTTGAGCCACCTGACCACGGGCTGGCCCAATTTGATAAACGCCTTGGTGCAGCCTAAAATATTCCCCAGATTGCTCGGGTCAACACAGGGCATGGATTCCTTGCATTTCTCTGGAGGCCCGTTGGGATTGATTAGCAAGAGATTCAGGCGAGTTGTGGCGCTGGCGGCTAAGGCGTATGGCTAAGCCGATGTGCGGGTATTTCCATGCGAGCAGCGTCCTCAGTTGCAAAGGTGGATTCGCTTTGGGTTTCAACTAAACCCCAATCACGTCTCGAGTATTGCCGGCGGGGGAAATAGGCAAGGGCCATCGCCGGGGGTGGTCAAAGGGGCGGGTCTTGAACCCGCTCCTTTTGCGTTGCATCCAAGCAACGGACCCGCCACGCCGCCGCCGCCGTGGGTGTCGTAGAATGTCCGCATCGGCCCCCGCAGGCGAATGAGACCGTAAACGGTTGATATGGGTCCGTTGGGAGCTGGAGAGTGTAATGGGGCTTATTAAACTGCCTATGGCGATGGTCCTGCCTGCCATGACCGTGGCGCTGGCCGCTTTGGCGGCCTGCGGCGGAACGGCGGACACGCCAAGTCCGGCCGCGACAGTCCGGGCCCTGGACCCTGCGGCCACCACCGTTCCCGCCGCCAGCCCCAGGCCCACCATCACCCCCGCCGCCAGCCCCAGGCCCACCATCACCCCCGCCCCCCGGCAACTGACTGTGGAATTGGAGGGCGACGGCCCCGAGGTCCTGGGGCCCTTTGCCATGGGCGCCGGGGTGCTGATCGCCTTTGTCCGCTACGAGGGCGAAAGCCCCTTCTCCATGACCTTTCTGGGCGGAGAAAAGGGCATCGTAAAGTCCATAGAATCCAGCCCGGGCCCCTACCAGGGTGAACGGGTGCACAGCGTATTCGAAGGCAACAATGAGGGGCTGCTCCCGGGAGACTACAAGGTTGAGATCGAAGCCAACGGCCCGTGGCGCCTGCGGATGTTCCAGGAAAGGGCCGTCAGAGGTCAATCTCCCAAGATCTCCTTGTCGGGCAGCGGCGACGGCGGCGGTAGCTGGCTGCGGTTGGACGAGGGTCACTACACCATGACCACCAGTCACACTGGATCCTCCGGTTTCACGGTTGAACTATTCGACTCCCAGGGTCTGCCGCCGTACCGGATCGTGCAGGCGGCGGGAGAACATGAAGGGACGCAGCAGTTCACCGTCGGCGGCGGAGCGCCGGGGGAGAACCCACAGGCAGGGTTCTATGCCATGGGGGTCAGGTCCGAGGGAGATTGGGAAATAACCATCACGAACAACGATGCTCCTTAGCGACTCGACTGCACTGACACGGCGCTTAGGCCCACGGTGAAGCCGGTCAGTGGCATCCAGAGGTGGGTGCTGATCAACGCCAGTCCGGAGGCGGTGTTTGCCTATCTGTCCGACCTGCCCCGTCACGGGGAATGGGACGCCCACACGGGGTTCGGGGTGGTCCGGACATCGGACGAGCCGGTTGCCGAGGGCTCATTCTGCGAGCGGGAGCGTTTCGAGACCTTTCAGGCGCCGATACTGCGGGGCGGCGCAGTGACCCACCAGGTCTCCTGGGTCAAGAGTCTCACCGTTACCGGCTGCGACCCCAACCGGGGTCTGGACTTCGAGACAAAAAACCTCTACAACGGCCTGTCCATCGGCTCGGAAACGGTCTCCTTCAGATTGTTCCCGGAAGGCGCGGGCACCGTGCTGGTGATGACCAGCAAAAGAAGCGCGCACATGCCGGGGCCCTTCTACGTCATCATGTTGGTCACGGAGTTCGTCCAAGACCTGGCCTCGCGGCTATTTATTGGTTGGTTGTTGCGAGCGTTCCCAGGCCTCCGTTCCAACGCCCAGTTGTCCCGCATCAAGACCGAGATGGAGCGGCGGTGAATGCCGGCGGGCCTTGCCTGGCGCCGGACCCACGCCTACACTGCACCCGGTAATCAAAACCAAGTCGGACCTAGGAGCGTGTCAATGGACCTGGAGCTAAAGGGCAAAACAGCGATCATCACCGGCGGAAGCCGCGGTATCGGCAAGGCGGTGGGCCGCGAATTTGGACTGGAAGGTATGGACGTGGCCCTAGTAGCCCGGGGACAAGAGGCCCTCGAGGAGACCGCCCGGGAATTGTCCGAGGAGACCGGAGCGAACTTCATCACCATCGTGGCCGATACTGGAGACCCCGAGTCAGTTAAGGCGATGGTCAAGGAAGCGGCGGAGAGGCTGGGCCGTATCGACATCCTGGTGAACTCGGCCGCCCGGGTCGGCGGCGCCTACACCCCCAAGTTGAGCGAGATCACCGAAGACGATTTCTGGGGCGATATGAACGTGAAAGTCATGGGATATCTAAGGTGCGCCCAGGCCGTCGCTCCCTACATGATCGACCAGGGTTGGGGCCGGATCATCAATCTCAGCGGGATGGCCGCCCGCCAGGCCGGTTACGCTGTCGGCAGCATGCGAAACGTGTCCGTGTCCGCGCTGACCAAGAACCTGGCCGACGAACTGGGGCCCCAAGGCATCAACGTGACGGTGGTGCATCCGGGGATGACCTACACTGAACGCATTCCGGCGATCCTGGAAGAACGCGCCCAGGCCCAGGGGATCACGGTCGAGGAGGCGGAGCGCCGCATGGCGGAGGGAAACTCGATTCACCACATCGTCGACGCCCGTGAAGTGGCCTACGTGATTGCTTTTCTGGCCTCTCCCAAGTCCATCTCCATCAACGGCGACGCCATCGCCGCCGGCGGCGGGGTCGGCCGGGCGATTCACTACTAGTAGAAAATCCTGTACGACCCGCTGTTAGGTCCTTCGACAGGTCCGATTCCATCGAGACTCGCGACTCTAGTCGGAGCTCAGGACGAACGGTAAAGACACCTCATTCCGTTCGTGGTGAGCTTGTCGAACCGCATTTTGAAATAGTAGCTAGTAGGCAGCCAACTCCCGCGCCACCCGGACGATGTCCGGCGGGCCGGGCAACAAGGCGTCTTCCAGGGTCGGGCTGTACGGAAACGAAGGCACGTCCGGCGCGGCCACCCGCTGCACCGGGGCGTCCAGGTATTCGAAAGCGTCCTTGGCGATGATGGCCGCCACCTCGGCCCCCACGCCGCCCGTCAGGTTGTCCTCGTGGACGATGCAGGCGCGGCCTGTTTTCCTCACCGACTCCAAAAACGCGCGGGTGTCCAGCGGACTCACGGTGCGCAGGTCCACCACCTCGCAGCTTATGCCCTCCGCCGCCAGGGTCTCCGCCGCCTCCAGGCAGTGGTGCACCGACAATCCATAGGAGATCAACGTCAGGTTACGCCCTTCGCGCCGGACCACAGCCTCCCCGATGGGCACGGTGTAATCTCCGTCCGGCACCTCGCCCCGCACCGTGTTGTAAGCGAGTTTGTGCTCGAAGAAGAGCACCGGGTTATCGTCGCGGATGGCGGCTTTCAGCAGGCCCTTGGCGTCGTAGGGACTGGACGGCACGACCACCTTTAGTCCCGGCACGTGGGCGAAGTAGGCCTCGACGCTCTGGGAGTGGTAAAGCCCGCCCCGGACGCCTCCTCCGTAGGGCGCGCGAATGACCATCGGAACCGGGAACTCCCCGTTGGTGCGGTAATGCATCCGCGCCGCTTCACTGACCAACTGGTTGAAAGCCGGGAATATGAAGTCGGCGAACTGTATCTCCACCACCGGGCGCATCCCGTTCAGGGCCGCCCCGATGGCTACGCCGACCATGCCTGATTCGGCCAGCGGGGAGTCGATGACCCGGCCGGGACCGAACTCTTCCAATAAGCCGTCGGTGACCCGGAACACACCGCCGTTGATGCCGATGTCCTGACCGATGAGGAACACGCCGGGGTCCGCCGCCATCTCTTCGCGGAGTCCCTCCCGCACAGCCTCAATCAAGCGCATCTCAGCCATAAACCTCACCCATCAGGCCGCCTACGGCGCGTAGACCCGGTCCATCGCCGAATCAGGGTCCGGTGATGGGGCCGCATCCGCTAATTCGATAGCATCTTCAACTTCTTGGTCCACGGAGTCGCTCATCGTCTGGTCTGATTCCTCGTTCAGCAGGTTGGCTGAGATCAAAAAATCCCTGAAGCGCGGCAGCGGGTCAAGCTTTCTCTCCGCGTCCAATTCTTCCTGGGTCCGGTAGCGTAGATGGTCGTCGGAACTGGAATGGGGCATCATGCGGATGGTCATGGCCTCGACGAGGGTGGGCCCCTCTCCGGACCGGGCGAGGTCCACCGCCGCTTTCACCGCTTGGTAAACCGTCAGTGGGTCCAAGCCGTCAATGGTCACGCCGGGGAACCCATACCCTTGGGCCCTCTTGGCGACCTGGGGCTCGGCGCTCTGGAGGTTGACCGGGACCGAGGTGGCCCAACCGTTGTTGTTGCAGAAGAACACCACCGGCAGCCGGTGGACGCCCGCGAAGGCCAGCCCCTCGTGAAAATCGCCTTCGCTGGCCGAACCCTCGCCGAAATAGACCATGGTCACGGCGTTCTGTTTCCTTAGTTTGGAGGCCAACGCCACCCCCGCCGCCCTGGGGATGGTCGTCGCCACCGAGCTGCCCATGGAGATGATCCCCAGTTTCTTGTAGCCCCAGTGCATGGGCATCTGGCGGCCGCCGCTATTGGGGTCCGCGGCCTTGCCGAACATATTGAGCATGACCTCTTGGGTGGTCATGCCCTTGACCAGCATCGCCCCCAGGCTGCGGGCGTAGGGAACGATAAAGTCGTTGCCCCGGTCTAAGGCGTAGGCGCTGGCGACGTCGGCCGCCTCTTGCCCGTCGCAGGGCATGGTGAACAAGACCCGTCCCTGCCGGGTGAGGAGCCAACTTTTTTCCGAAATGGCGCGCGCCAGCAGCATGTAGCGGTAGATCCGCTGGGCGTCCGTGCCGTCCAGTCCAGATCCGCGGAGAGGTTCAATTCCGTCGGAGGCCGGCATCTCAGCTCCCTGAGCCCGGGGCGGGTGATTGGCCGGTGAGAACCAATCGCAATGATAACCGGATATCGAGGCCAATCCTAGTCTAAAATCCATGATATCACGCCTGTTTTGTCCATTGTCGCCACGATCTTGCATCGTCAATTGTTGATTGTTGAAATAACTGGTCCTATAATCGGGGCATGGCGACGACGAATACGCAGATCCATCTAGACATGTGGCGGGCGTTCTTGGAGACCCATTCCACCGTGATCAAGCACCTGGAACGCCGGATGCATGAGCAGCACGGCCTGCCCCTGTCTTGGTGGGACGTTTTGCTCCAACTGGCTGACGGGCCGGAGGGACGTCTACGCATGGGAGAGCTTGCGGAGTCGGTGCTGCTGACCCGCAGCGGCATCACCCGGCTTGTGGACCGGATGATTGGCGCGGGCCTGGTGCTCCGGGAGACCTGTCCCGGGGACCGGCGCGGGTATTACGCCGTCATCACCCAGAAGGGCAGGGACACCATCGAGAAGGTCGGCCCGGACCATTCCAAGGACGCCTGGGAGGTATTCTTGGGCCACATAACCGATGAGGAAGCAGTCTTGCTAGGCAAGGTTTTCAGTAGGGTTCTGGCCGCCGGTCAATAGCTGGTTTAGCGCTGTTGGGTCCAGAAAAGCCCCCGTCCTTCCGAGGAAGGACGGGGGCTTTTAGTCCAAAAGGTCTTATTGGGGGCTTAGGCGTCGTCTAGAACGGTGTCTATGATATCGGATGAGAATGCCGCAACTTCCACTCCCAGCTTCCGGCTCAGGGATTCGGCGATGGCGTTGCCGAGGGCCTTCATTTCCCGTTTGTTTAGATCCGGCAAAGGGTCCAGCGCCTGGGCCAGGTCGACGCGGAAGCGTCTGGGGTACTTGGCGCTGTTGCCGCCCAAGCACCGGAAGCGGATTGGTGTGGCCGCCACGGTGGAGAACTGGTTCTCCATGCAGGCCGTTCGGCCATCGTCGGTCCACCACCAATACACCGTCGCCACGATGGGCTCGGGAGTGCATGGCTGGCGGTCGCGGCTGCGGCGCTTGGCCGCAGGATCCGGGTTGGCCACTGCAGGGAAACCGTCCACTGCGGGCCGTAAGGTCAGAGTCATAAAGCCTCGGCCGGACAAAGATGGATGAAAGACCGGTCCGGAGACTAGATTCTACGGAGCGGAGAATTACCGAAGAGTTACGGAAGTATCGAGGGATCACCCCCTGATCAGAAAGACAACCCCGGAAATCAGAAGCATGGCGGTGATGACCTTGGGAAACACCGCCTCCGGCACCCGCCGGAGAATTATCCGGCCCAGATAAGCGGAGACGGCCGCGATCACCCCCAGGCCGATGCCCAGGGACAGTACCCGCACCGTCAGAAGGTCGCTGGTCCCGAAGATTATCAACTTGGGGACCTGTATCATGCCCATCCCCAAAGCAGACGTGCCGATGTAGGAACTTGCCGTCAGGCCGTAGGCCAGGTAGAAGACGGCGGCGAAGGGACCGGGAATACCCAAGAAGGCTGAACCGAAGCCGGTGCCCGCGCCCAGTGGCACGAAGCCCCAGAGCTTCATGTTGAAATCACGTCCTATCGGCAGCCGGGTGTAGACCACGAATAGGAGCATCATCACTCCCAAGATGCGCACGAGCACCGTGGTGTCTATGGAGATGAAGATGAAGCTGCCCAGGACGGAGAGAGGCAGCGCTCCCAGGGCAAATAGGCGGACCACCGGCCAGTTGAGTCCATCCCGGTGCAGCCACACTCTGGAGACGGTGCTGAGGACCTGGGAGATGGACAAGATCGGTATGGCCTCACGCACCCCGAACACCCAGACCAGGACGGGTAAGGCCACCACTCCGCCGCCGAAGCCGGCCACCCCGGCGATGGTGAATCCCACGGTTGTGGCTGCCACCACCGCGACTATTTTCAGGGCTTCTTCCAAATGTCACTTGCCAAAAAAAGGCCCCGGTCCTTACGCGGAAGGACGGGGCCGATTAGCCGATTTTATTTAAAGTCATTCTACCTGAATATGCAGCATCACAGGCTGTAGACACTCAGGAGAAGAGCGGGCCTCGGGTAACCCTAGAGTTTAACGCCGCAGGTCGGACCTGAGTGAGAGGGCGCTTCGTCCGGCGAATTTGCGGCAACCGGCACGACCACGGCAACGGCCAGCAGGGCCACGAAGACCAACGGGATCAGAAACCTGCGCATGATTCACCTTCCATGTTCTGGAACTGGACTTGGGCCAATTCTAATGACTGCGGGTGGCAGCGTCAAGGCGGCGCCCCCATCGCTGAGATTCTATAGCGCAACCTCCCGGCATTTAACGCCCCGAAGGGAGCGGTTTGTCAGGCCCGATAATGCGGGAGGAGACTCACCATTTCGGAAATCTCTGACCGTCCGCCTATAACTGTGACAGTCGTCACGTGGAATCAGGGCGGCGGGTCACAGAAATGGTTGCTCACATCTTGGATAATTAAATCTGGGTCGAATGATTTTGGTTTGATGCCATGAGCGCCCTCTAGGAGTTAAGGAAAATGCCAGATATCATTAATAAAACACTACGCCGAGGATCAGAAGACCGGGACGGGATGACGCTGATCGAGATGATGGCGATTGTGGGAGCCATGGCAGCATTCGCTTCCATCTACACCTATATCGTCGTCGGCGCGTTAACGTCCAATCCTTAGAGCATAGCTTCTAAACCCGGGGGCGTGC
This sequence comes from Chloroflexota bacterium, assembly GCA_022562475.1. Classification (GTDB taxonomy): domain Bacteria; phylum Chloroflexota; class Dehalococcoidia; order Lucifugimonadales; family UBA3495; genus UBA9611. The sequence continues at coordinate 16,220 of JADFPD010000054.1, forward strand.
GCAGGCACGGTCCGATTATTTCCAGCGCAACGCGTTTCTACCTAATAAAATGGAAGAACATTCGACGCATGAATAAATGCCCTCACTGTAACCAAATCGTTTCGCGCCCGATAACTCAAACCGTTGAATCCAGCAATAACGTGATAGTAGTGCTGGTTAGTTGCCCGTCGTGCTTCAAGATCATTGGGGTTATGCGGCCTTAGCATTTCTCTCCCCCGTCCCCCGGTGATCCGCACTGGACTGTGGCTACGGTTGGCTCACTTCACCGCTAAAAGTTACATGGGGTCCAAGGCGGATACTGGACAGCAAACATGCAGTCGGCGCGCAACAACGCCCCTGGGGTGCGCTCATCGACCAGGCCCGCTCTGGAAAGAGTACTGAAACTCACGGCGCCCATGTACGCTGAGGCCAGATCAGAAACGCCGAGCACTAGGTCCGGAGACGAACTTGAGACGCGGCATTCGGCCCCGTCCGGCGACCCTGCCAACTCGAACCGGCCTTCGTTCCAGGGACATAGTTCGTCATTCACCTCCAGCACCAACCGGCCGCTTTCCATGTAACGCCGGAGCTTTAGGGCGGCGGCTACATCGATCAGACGCACCCACACTCCATCGCGTATCGACCTCTGCAACCGGCGCGGGTCCGCCAACATCCACGGCAACGGGTCATCCACCGGGCGCTTTAGGGCCTCGGTGCTGTTGGTCCGGTCGACATCGAAGCAGAAGCGCCACAATGCGCTATTGGCCTCTTTGGTCGCTGCCATCAACTCGTTCACGACCAGATTCGCGCCGGCGATACGGTACGTGACATATCCGTCCACGCTCCCGCCGTCCTCATAGTAGGCGGCGTAAAACAGGCCTCCTTGGCCACCGTGCGTGTGCTCGGGTGCCTGGGAATCCCGCTCCCACTGGTGCAGCGGCCTCTGGAACACCCCTGGGCGGTCCATGGTGGTCCGCCGGAAAACCCCGGGAAGCTCTTTCGTGATATCTACCGGGTCGACGAAAACGATTCGGCCGTGGCTATCGTATGGCCGGGAAAATCCGGTGTGCTGGCGATCGATCGTCCATCGCTCGTGCAACGACCCGATACCATATCCGAACCGACGGTAGATGATGCTTTCGGAGGCAAACAGCGCGGCCAGTGGCTCACCACGCTCGTGGAGATCGTTTATCTGATGGTGCATCATACGGGTCATCAAGCCCTGCCGCGTATGCGTGGGCTGCACGGCGATATTGGCCACTCCCGCTATGACCATTGAAGCCCCGGGTATGGACATCTCAATCCGGTGGGAGTGAGCGCCGCCGACGATTTCTCCTTGGTCGAACACGGCGATGGACCGGTCCAGGTCGAAGTGCGGCCTCAGCATCTCGGGGTCGTCGTCCAACCGGTTGCCATGGGCCCGCGCTTCTGCGCGAGTCCACTGAACAAACTCGTCGGGAGTTATGCTCCGCATTTCCAGCATCGGGTCTGCTCCCCCTGTATATCGGCCACACTGATCATATCGGCCGGGCTCGCCGCGCTTCGCACGATATCAGCCCTGATCGCCGCTTGGGGCTATTGGTTGTAGGGCACTGTAGCATAGACACCGGCTGCCGCGAAAAGTGCGTGAGAGACGAACGCACTCGCGGGCATCGGGAAATCGAGAAGGCCCCCGAAAAACTCGGGGGCCTTCTTGCTGCCTTAAATACGGGCGCTGGGAGAAGAGGGGTCCGCACCCACCCAAGAACCGTCCTGTTCACGCTTGAGGGGCGGGGATATCCCATTCAAGGCTTAGTTGCTTCAAGGCTTGATCGATCACGAGGTCCAACGCCTGTGGGTCCCAGGGCTTGGTTAGAACATGCTTCACTCCCAACGCCTCCGCCCTCGCCGTTACCTCCGGGACATTGATCGCGGTTACCAGCACCACCGGTACCTCAAAGGTTTCCGGGTCTTCCTGCATCTCTGAAATGAAAAGGAACCCATCCATCACCGGCATCTTGACGTCCACGAAGACGATGTCGGGTATCTGTTCTTTGACACGCTGCAGAGCAACGGCGCCATTGTTGGCTTTCCGCACATCGCAGCCTTTGTCTTCCAACTGCTCAACCAACAGATTTCTGATGTCTTCCTCGTCCTCAACAACCAGCACGTAGACCATACACTGGCCTCCTTAGCATTTCTTCCCTTATTCTCAGGTTAGCAATTTCCATGCTAAGTTCAAGCGGCCGGCGGGTTTACGACCGACGACTCGAACGGAGTCCGGTTAGGTCTCTCGCCACCTGGCCGTAGCGCGCCGTTACCGGTCCTCGATTATCCGGATTAACGTGACACCCGTTGGCGAATTCGTCGGGGTAGTCCACGGTCCTCTGTTTCACGTCGCCTTCGAAAATTTCTTCGCAAGAAAAGGATTGGAGAGGCGCTGATTCGCGGCTAGCATCTAATTCTGACCTCACGTAGCGTTAACTTACTGGGTGATTCAGGATCGGCAACCGCCGGCCTGATCAGGCCGGGTTGATCGTGGAGCAGGATCTATCCGCCGGCTGTTTCAAAAACCTAACCAGATATCCGAACGGTAAAAGCTGAAATGACGAGAATATTAGTAGCTGAAGATGACCGGGATATCAGAGAGTTGGTGGTCGACACCCTGTTTGATCACGGCTATGACGTTCTGGAATCCAAAGATGGGAAGACAGCGTTCGAGGTAGCTTGCAAAGAGCTTCCTGATCTTATCCTGTTGGACGTGTCGATGCCATTGATGGATGGGTTCGCAGTCTTAAAGAAGCTCAGGGAAAACACTCTGACGAACGCGATCCCCGTCGTGATGCTAACGGCGATGTTGGCGTCGGAAGGCGAACAAGATGCGATGGGTTTGGGCGTTAACCATTACATCTCCAAGCCGTTCGATCCGGACACGTTGATGGTGACGGTAAGAGTAGCTTTACGGGAAGCAGGGACCAAGGCGGACCACGAGAATGGCAACACGAAAGTATGGGGAGGCGCCACACTGTTTCGGAGCGCAACCGAAGGCGAGGCGCCCGCAAGAATCATCCCATTGGGGACGCAGCTCACGAGTCTGGAGAAAACATTGGCTGGCGGATTCCGTCTTGGAACGTTATCCCTGATCGAAGGCTCAGGCGCCACAGGCAAAAGTGTCATTTGTCAGTACGTCGCATCCGGGGCTCTTGGCGAAGGCTTCAGCGTAGCTTATTACACCTCTCAACATACGCCCAGAAGCCTAGAATCCCAAGTGAGTTCGATAGGAATGGACTGGTCGGACTTTATTCGGTCCCAACAACTCGTTGTCTACCCTGTGCCACCGCCCATCACGGGCCAAGATTCTTCCTCCTTGTTTGCAGAGTTGGCTGTGGACATGGAGCGGGCACATGGCAAACATGACGTTTTAATCGTGGACGCAATCACTAACCTGGCCAGTTCCAGCCAAGAGCAATCGATCATAGGTTTCTTCACGACCTGTAAGAGACTAACCAGCATGGGCCTAACGATTCTGTTGGTCACTCACTCAGTCGCGTTCAATGCTGACTTGCTAACTCGAGCTGCATCTCTGTGTGAGACTCACCTGAATCTGCGCACAGGAAAGATACGAGAAAAAGTTATTCGAGTGGTCACGGTGACCAAGTTAGACGACGTGGTCCTCAATAAGGATAACGAGGTCAGCTTCGAGATTGAAGCTGGGAGAGGGATTTCCATCATTCCATACTCCTCGGCAAGAGCTTGACTCGGCCAATCTCCAAACCGCTCCTCGAACTAGTCTTGTATCCCCACATCATCGCGAGCCAGATCGGCCAAGCTTAGGCCCAAAAGGGCCAACGCCATGAAACAAGGACCCCATCGCCACCTCTCCGCATCCATCTCATCGGCCAACCGTGGAGGCTGGACGCGCCGCCGGAGGCTGCCCGGTTGAACTTAGCATGGGAGTTGGTAACCTTAGGCTAAGGGAACAGATGCCGAGGAGTTCGATCGATGGTCAAAGCTCTGGTTGTTGAGGACGACGAAGACATCAGAAACCTATTGGTTGAACAGCTCTTGGACAAAGGTTGCCAAGTCCGGAAAGCCGACAACGGCGCCGTTGCTTTAGAGCGTGTCAGAGAAGAGATACCCGACATTATCTTCGTCGATATTGTGATGCCGGTGATGGACGGAATCCTCTTCGTATCAGAGCTGCGAAAGAACCCTGAAACTTCGGGAATTCCGGTGATACTGGTAACGGCGATAAGTCTTCCAGGCTTAATATCGAGAGCACGGGAACTGGGGATAAAACATCTCCTCGCCAAGCCCTGGGAATTGAAGTCGTTGGATCTTATGCTTTTGGCAAACAATGAATGGGACCTCCCTACCCTTTGAGGGTCTGGGTGCATCGTTTCCGAGGGAGTCCACCCAGCAAATGCCCCGTCTGACCCCATGCTGCTTCGCCATGGGGTGGCCGCATGCCGGCCGGCCTCCGGTTACCTCGTAGGCCCACCTCTTCCGCCCGCACCGCCGCCGATTCCTAACTATTGAGCGCGATGTGTAACCCGTTGGCCCACTTGAGGGGGTAGTCCACGGTCCGTTGGCGCGCGTTGCTTTCCACGTTCCCTGATGTCTGGCGTGTTTGCCTTTGGTAATTGCGCTGCCGAATCGCCATCGATACGCACATTCGCGCCATCGTTGACCCGCCTACCTTACTCAAAACCAGGCTGTGGGATGCCGTTTTAATGCAACAGTGGTTTAATACGGAAATGAATAAGTCCCAAGTCTTGATCTACGATGCCGACTGCCGCATTTGCGCCGTCCTGGCTAGTTGGTTGTCCAGGGCCGATGTTCTTCGATGGGTGATCTGGACGCCTTACCAGTCGTTGGAAGCGCCGCCGCCCGGATTATCGTGGGATGACCTGAAGCGTTCCGCCTATCTGGTGGTCGGCGGAGGCCGGCGCTATGAGGGTTTCTATGCCTTTCGCATGCTCACCGTCCGCCTTCCGCTGCTTGCTCCGCTGGCGCCGGTATTCTGGTTTCCGGGCATGAGTGTGATCGGCGCCGCAGCCTACCGATGGGTGGCCAGAAACCGCTACCGTTTCTTCGGGTGCACATGAAAGACATGCGGTTCAGAGGGAGGTATTGGTTCCTTTCTAACTTCTATGAGCACGAGATCGTAACCAACGAATCGCGGGTGCCGACGCTTGAACACGCGTTCCAAATGTCCAAGACCGCAGACTCGGACCAAATGATGGAAGTGGCCAAGGCGGCGACCCCCGGTGATGCCAAGCGTTTGGGACGCAAAGTGACCTTGCTACCTGATTGGAATTAGAAAAGAATCGGCGTGATGTTGGAGCTGCTCAGGGATAAATTCCGAGATCCCGTCCTACGCCAAATGCTACTGGATACCGGCGACTTGGAGCTTGTCGAAGGCAACAACTGGGGCGACCGGTTCTGGGGGCGAGTTAGCGGTGTGGGCGACAATCATCTGGGCAGGCTTCTCATGCAAGTCCGGGGGGAGTGCCGCCGGCCAGTTCGGTAAACAAAAAGCAGCCGGGGACTTGTTCATCAGTCCGCCGGTAACCATTGTTGACGCAATGAGGAAGGGCGGTAGCCTTCGGTAATATTTCGACCAACAAGGAGCATACCATGAGCGTAACCTTGTCCCTGGACGCTGTATTTGATCTAGCCGTTCGTGCCTTAATCGGATCCAACACCAGTCGCACAAATGCCTACCCAGTGGCGAATTCCATACGCGATGCGGAAGCGGATGGATTTCATGGAGGAGGTTTGGGGCATTTGCCACAGTATTGCGAGGATGCACGGAGTGGCAGGGTTGACGGTCACGCCTCAC
>JADFPD010000055.1 GCA_022562475.1 Chloroflexota bacterium
GGATATCGGCTTTGAGTACGGTCACACTACCATCGCCGGCCACAAACTCGATCGCAGCCGATCCCGCTGCCGCGACTGTCACGGACTGTTCACTACCGTAGAAATCACCACTGGTCATGTGGGCAACGCGGGTTTTGGACACTTCCGGCCAGTCCTGCATCATCCGATGGGGATTGCGTTTGCCGTGCTCTTTGACCGAGGTGGCCGACCGGCGATCGGAGTTCCCTTCCCGCAGAACCGGGTTGACCGCACTACCCAACACCTTGGAAAAGCGCTCATGCAGCTCGCGTTCTTTGTCGGTTGTAGGCACATCGGGGTAGTCGGGAATATCATATCCCTTGTCCTGCAATTCCTTGATCGCGCCTTTTAACTGGGGAATAGAGGCGCTGATATTGGGCAGCTTGATAATGTTCGCCGCCGGGTCCACGCACAGCTCACCAGACATGGTCAGATAATCGGGGATTTTTTGCTCATCTGTCAGATTGTCTGGGAAATTGGCGATGATGCGGCCAGTCAACGAGATATCCCAGGCCTCCAGTTCAATACCGGACCCCTTGGTAAAGGCCCGGAGAATCGGCAGCAACGAGTGCGTGGCTAGCGCCGGAGCCTCATCAATCTTGGTATAAATAATCTGGGACGTTTCTGGCATAGTCTTCCTCATAATGAAAAAGTTTCACGGGCCGCTACGGGTTGCCAAGCGATGTTTAACGATAGCCCCGGCCATATGAATCGATACCGATTATAAGTTAGTTAAATTGACATTGCCTAGTCCTGTATCCAAGCCTGACCGTGCGCTCCTACCATTGCTGGAACTTCACACCAGCGAATCGGAAGAAATCGTATGGACGATGGCTGCCAGTGGCAGGGCCAGCGGGTTGGCGAAGCGGCGAAGGAAGGAAGCTCCTTACGCCAGGCGCCCGGAGTTGACCACGTGGACTTGTTTTTGACCTATTTTGACGTATACGTGGGCCGGGCAACGGGGTATTTTAGTCCCAGTTTCAGGTAGGGCCGGAGCGGGTCGGCTATCGGCGGATCAACTGCGCCTCTTGTGGTAATGGCGGTCGAGTTCTGAGGAATAACTGCGGCCCAGGGTCCCGCGATTCTCCTCCAACCACCGGCTGAAGCTCGTCTTGCAGTTGGTTGGGCCGTCCGAAACCAGAAGGCCGGCCATCAAGCCATCGATCTCGTCCCTGGTCAGCACCACATCCCGCACCAGTAAACCCGCAATCTTGGCGAAGAAAAGGGCCAGGCCCGGCGGCAAGTGCGCGAACTTTGTCTTGCTGCCGACACTGCCGGCGATCAGCCGAATCAACTGCTCGTAGGTATAGACTTCCGGGCCAACGCAATCCTGGATGGTGTTTTCGCTTTGCTGGGCCGCAACGACAGCCGATTCGGCCACATCTTCGACATGCACCGGCTGCACGGGGTAATTACCATTGCCGGGGACCGGGAAGATGGGAAATTTCCTCAGGAACCAGGCGATGTTGTTGATCAGGACGTCTTCGGCCCCGAATATCAGAGTGGGCCGGATGATGTTATAGGCCAAACTTGAGCCGATGATGGCCTCTTCCACCATCGCTTTGCCTCTGAAATAGCCAAGCGGCGAGCCCAGAGATGGGTTCGTGATGCTGATGTGAACGATCCGTTGGACGCCGGCGCGTATCGCCGTATTTACCAAGGTCTTGGTATTCTCCACCGCCGTGTCGAAGGTGGTACCGCCGCGGGGAAAGCGGACCCAGTACGTGTTGTACAGGGTGGTGGCCCCGCTGAGGGCCCGGACCAACGCATCGGAATCGCCAAAGTCCAACGGGTACGCTTTGACCTGGTCTCCGAAGGGATTGGCGCGTCCGGGATGGCCGGTCAAGGTCCGCACCTCGTGCCCAGTGGATAGCAGGTTCCTGGCTATGTATTTCCCCGTGTATCCAAAGGCGCCGGTGACTACATCCATGCAGGGTTGTTCACGGTAAACTGTTTTCCCTTCACGACGAAGTCACGGGGTGTCCCTGCGGTGACCGATTCACGAGGTCCGGCCAAGGGGAATGCAAATGGGTCAAACGGTTCCCCTGTCGGCAGTTGGCTTCTGTGCCAAGACAAGAGGATGTTTCTCATACGGCGCCTGGTGGGCTTCTGTGTAACCATGGTCAATCACGTCGGTCTCCAAGAGGTTGAACCCAATCCGAGTTAGAATCTCTATGTAGTCCTCTAGACCGTAGTTGCTCCAATACATCGTTACACCAAAAAAGTCGTCCTCAGTATATGCCTGTTGACTGGAACGAGTGAGTGTGCAGAGGAGGTACCCGCCGGGCTTCAGCCAATCATAGATTCGAAGAAACAGATCTGCGTGCTCCTGCCTGGGGAGGTGGAATACAGAGTAGAAGGCGACGGCGCTGTTGAAGCTCGATCGAGGGAATTCAATCGACATGACATCCCCTTGGATGAACTTTCCGTTCGGAACATTCGCCTTCGCCTGTTTAATCATCTCACTTGAGGAATCTACGCCGGTGACATTGAACCGCTGCGCTAATGCCCGAGTGTATGGGACCCCAGTGCCGCAACCGATGTCGAGTACAGTAGCACCATCCTCGAGTCGCATTGTTAGAACGTCCAGCTCGGGACCGGCCTCGTTCTTACGAGCTTCGTGGTAGGAAACAGCACAACAATCATAACCTCGCTGAACAAGGACCTTGTAGTCGATGGTGGGATCATTCGCGGGTTTCAATGGCAAAGGCTCCTAGTGCCGGCTTCCTCGTGTTTTGACGTCAGTCTCAGTGTTCTTTGTGTCCTGCTGAATTATCTTGTACCGTCGATAATCAGGCCGGCGGATTCGTTCGGCCTTTGAGATTCTTTGAATTCTTCTTCTTTCGGCATCCACTCTTTCACCCACCGGCTTCGAGCTTCTTCGCCGTCACGCTTCAAGCCACGCTGCAACCGCACTTCGTACGGTGCTTCTGCCCAAACTTAGTAGGAATAATCGCGTCGAAGATTTCCGTGCAAGGCATAAACGCCCTCAATTATTACAACCCCTTTTGATTTCAACTCGTGCCATTATGTGAGGTGTTTTGTACCACAGTCAAAACTTTGTTGGGCCGGAACCCGCCGTAGAATTTCCAGCAGACCTGGCACTGTCCCGCGGCTGATTCAGCGCAGACGTGGCAGTTAATCGAATCGCTCCTATGCCGGGAGTCCTCCGGCGGACCGCGTCTTACGGCAGCAAGAACCCTAGGTCCCGCATGTTCAGCAGCACCGACCACCAGATGTTGGCGGCGGCTTGGTCTTTTACATCGCATCTCATCGTGAGCGTCGAGCCGAATTCACCGCTGCGATAACCCGCGTTGAGGGCTCCGCAGATCGCGTCCACGGGTTGCTGTTGCATCGCCGCCAATTGCTCTTCTCGCATCTCAGGGTACATCAGCCGTATCGCGCTTGCGTAAGCGGACATGCGGAGGGTCAATTCTGCGGCGTCCGCCTTGGCCGCATCCGGGTCTGGGTAGAAAAGAGAGAGCGTCAACTAGGGAATGCCACCGGAGATGCCATAACCGATTCCCAAGGCCTCCCATTGATGGAGATCGCCCCATCCCTCGGGTTTCTCGTACCTGGGCGGCCTGGCCGCATCGGGTTCCAAGACCATGGACCTGGTTAAGAGCGCGGCGGACAGGGGGTTCCGCATCGATGCGGCGAGTTCGTAGAAGGCTGTGTCATCGTTCAGAGACGGGACCTCACCCAGAGAAACTCTTGGGAAGCTAGGAAGCAAATTGATCAACTGCACTCCACTGAAAGCCAAGGTCCCTTCTCCGATTACGACCCGCTTCATGGCGGTAAACGCGATGGCCGCCAACGGGTTGCTGCGGGTCGTGTTCAGGTCCAGTCGCGGGGCATCATAGTAGGTCACTCCGTCCGGCGAAGTTTCAAGGTATCCAATATCGAGCAATCTCTGGCGGAGTTTCGCTTGGTCAAATTCCCCGATCAGGTAGGCTGCTTCGAGGGGCGCGGCCTCCGGGCGTAATTCTCCGGTGCTGACAGCAACGGCCACATTAATTCGGGTAAAGCCAAAGTTCTGTTCCCATTCGCTGACGTCCCCTCGGATAGCCCCAAGTAAGCCGGGCCCCGGCGCCAAACCTTGGGATGCAGTCTGATAGGCCTCGCGCTCGTCCTCGGACAGCGCGAGAAACTCCGTCAGGGTACCCGGTTGCGGCGCCCCAGCCAGCTCCCGAGCCCGGGCAAAGTCGGTGAACCACACGCCCTCTTCCTTGAAGGAAAGCGGAAGTTCCTCCATCATCTTCAATAGGCGCGAATTACGTGGATCACGCTCCGCATAGACCGCCGGATCACCGGGCACGGCGGTGGCCGGCTCCGATTCCTCGGGCAGGCCAGTTGGCGCGGCGGTCGATCCGCAGGCGGCCATTAGAATGCCCGCCAAAACCGTAATCAACCCAATCCTCATACGTCACTTCCTAACATCATCTACCCGTCGCTCCTTCACCGGAAATGAAATTACCACCCCCACGGATAAGCCCCCGGCATTCTTGGGAAACAAACTCTTCTGACCAATTTCCAGGAGGTACGGCGATCTGACTAATTGTCTTTCAGCGACAACCTGGTCCAACCAGCAATGTTCACGGACTAATTGAACAAATCATAATTTGCAGCTTCGAAGACGAGTCAAAATAGGTCTCTTCGTAATCGCCAAACTTGTCTTCGATATTGAATCCGTTGTATTCAAGCAAAGCGTTCAGTTCCTGAGGAAAATAAATTCGCAGATTTAACTCTTCAATCATCTCTTCTGTCCGAGTCGGAAGCTTCAAGAACAGCTTGATTCGGTTGATCTGCGAAGCTGCGTCGTAAACGTTGCTCTGCGTCACTACGATCGTGCCCTTGCCTTCTGGGTCTGGGTATTCGGCGAAGGGATACCTATCTTCGGAGCCACGGCACATTATATCCAGGTCAGGATTGAACGCATCGATAATAAACTTGCCGCCAGCTTTTAGGTGTTTCTTGACACAGGAGAGGCAGGCCTCGAGGTCTTTTGCGGTCAAGAGGGCGGCAATGCTTCTGAATGGGAAAATGATTAGGGGAAATGTCGTTCCGAGCTCGAAGTGTCGGACGTCAGCGAGGACCCATTCTACGTCGATACCTTGGAATTCCGATTTCCTTCTGGCCTCTGAAAGCATGGTGTCAGAATTATCGATGCCGGTCACTCGAAAGCCCTCAATGGCTAAAGTGTTGGCGACTCTTCCAGTTCCGCATGCCAGTTCCAGCACCGGATCCCCGTACTTTCTTGCCTGCACCGACCAGAAAGAGAGGTCCCAATCAGCATCCCGGTGGATCTGGTCATAGTGTTTGCCGTCCAATAACAGTCCAGAGTAGAGATTGTCCATCACATCTCCTTGAGGCCACCCACTCCATTCCCACGGGCTGGTAACAATATTTGTGCCCCTGCTATTGCCAGGGATAAACCGAGCACCAAGCCGACGGTTCCCCAAAATTTAACTCTTCGATTACCTCTTGTGTCTGGCTTGGAAGCTTGAAGAACAGCTTGATCGGTTGATCTGTGAAGTTGTGTCGTAAACGTTGTGGTGCGTCACCACGATCGTGCCGTTGCCGTCCGGGTCTAGGTATTCCGCCAAGGACCACGTCCGATGGAAACCGACGGCAGGCTTGAGCCGGCCCCTGCTGTCCGCTTCAGTGAGTTGTTAGCTGGCTGTGTCGATTTTATGAAGAACAACCTATAGCTGGCTCCCAATCTGCTCTGCTGCATCATCTAGTTCTTCTCGCGCTGGCTTCTTTCCGTATTCTTGTCCGAATCGCAGGCCAAAGCCGTCACCTGCAAATCGAGGGAACACATGAAGGTGAACGTGGAATACTTCCTGGCCTGCCGCCTCGCCGTCTGCCAGAAACAGGTTAACCCCCTCGCATTTGACACCGCTTCTCCGCAACGCAACCGCAATCCTCTGGGCTGTTCGAAACATATGCCCGCCTGTTTCTTCGTGCAAGTCGGCAAGAAACATGACGTGTTGCTTGGGAATGATCAGCACGTGCCCAGGGTTCACCGGTTGGATATCCATGAAGGCACATACCAACTCATCTTCAAACACTACGCTTGAGGGGAGGTCTCCAGATAGAATGTCGCAAAAGACACAGCTACTCATGGCATACCCTTGAGACTGCTAACGCCAGGTGTGAAGGTCTTCTGGATGGACCGTGGTTTCATCGTAATCATCGAAACACAACATCACCGCATCTTGAAGCAATTGGGTAAGTTTCCTGGCAACTGCCGTCTTTCCTCCCCCTGAGACGGAGCTAATGCCAATTACAAAGCCCGATTTATTCTTAATTCCCATGATTGCACGAGCTTAACGGAAGAGTTCGAAGGCCAGCCCTATCCCTCAAGCTGCGCAGCCAAGTCCTCGGGGGTGGTCACCGGCAGCTGGCAGGCGTAGTTCTGGCAGACGTAGGCCGTGGGTTTGCCGTCGACCATGCCCCGGCCTTCCAGGAGCGGCAGACCGTGGTCTCCGGCAGAATCGGCGTCTTGGGCGCCCACCAAGACCTGATTGGGACGGAACCCTCCGTGGACCGTCCGCAACAGGGCGGTGGTGGCTGAATCGTCCCGGGGGCCGATGATCACGACCTCCTTGGGTGAGGACACGTAGAAGTCCAGGGCCGCCAGCCAATGCCCCGTCCCCGCCGGGGCGCGGCCCATCATCTCACGCAAGGCCCGCAGGGGCGTAGCGGCCTTCAGGCGGTATTCTTCCTTCCCGGTGATCACGGCCAACTTGAGGAGCACGTCGGTGGCCACCGAGCCGCCGCAGGGTTGGGCGTTGTCCAGGACGTCCCTGGGCCGGACCACCAGTTGGTCGTGTTCGGCACTGGTGTCGTAGAAGCCGCCCACGCCGTCGTCCCAGAACAGCTTGATCATGCGGTCCGCCAAGCTGATCGACTCCGTCAGCCATCTTTGGTCGAATGTAGCCTCGTAAAGAGCAAGGAGCCCGTCGGCCACGAACGAGTAGTCTTCCAGGAATCCGGGCAGCTTTGCTTGGCCCTCCCGGTAGGACCGGAGCAGTTTTCCGTCGGGGCGCATGGTCTCCAGCAAGAAGTTGGCGTTCTTGATAGCTGCGTCCAGGTAGTCCCGGCGCTCCAGCGCCGCGCCGGCTTCGGCGAAGCTGCGCAGCATCATCCCGTTCCAAGACGCCAGCACCTTGTCGTCCAGCAGCGGGTGGATCCGCTTCTCGCGCTCCGCCAAAAGCGCCGTCTTCCCCCGCAGGACAACATCCACCAGCCGGTCCAGAGCGATGCCATGCTTCTGGGCGTATTCGGAAGCCTTTTGGGTGATGTTAAGGATGTTCTTGCCCTCGAAATTACCTCCCTCGGTAACGCCGAAGAAGCCGCTGAATATGCCGGCCTCTTCCTTGCCCAACACTGCTTCGATCTCATCAGGCGACCAAACGAAGAACTTGCCTTCTTCGCCCTCGCTGTCGGCGTCGGTTGCCGAGTAAAAACCGCCTTCAGGGCCGGTCATCTCCCGAAGGATGTAATCGAGGGTCTCCTCGGCGATGCGGCGGTACATGCCCCGGCCGGTGGCTTGGTGGGCGTGCAGGTAGAGCCGGGCCAGCAGGGCGTTGTCGTAGAGCATCTTTTCGAAGTGGGGCACCAGCCAATAGGCGTCCGTGGAGTAGCGGGCGAACCCGCCGGCGATCTGGTCGTAGATGCCGCCCCGGGCCATCTTCTCCAGAGTCAGGTCAACCATCTCTAAAGCCCGGTCGTTGTAGCCGTGGGTGTAATAGCGGAGCAGCACCTCCAGATTCATGGCCTGGGGGAACTTGGGCGCGGTGCCGGTGCCGCCGTTCTGGTAGTCGAAGTTGGTGGCCAGCGCCGAATAGGCCTGATGCAGGGTCTCCACCGTCACTGGCGAATCGCCCTTGGGCATCTGCCCGGCCCGGCCCATCTGTTCGGTGAGCTGCGAAGTGACCCGGTCGATCTCGTCACGGTTTTCGCGGTACTGGCGGGACACCGACTCCAACAACCTGGGAAAGCCGGGCATGTTGAACCGGTCCACCGGCGGGAAATAGGTGCCGCCGTAGAAAGGGCGTCCGTCGGGGGTTAGGAACACGGTCATCGGCCAGCCGCCGCTGCCGGTCAGCATCTGCACCGCCTCCATGTAGACGGCGTCCAGGTCGGGGCGCTCCTCCCGGTCTACCTTGATGCTGACAAAATGCTCGTTCATCAACCCGGCGATGGCTTCGTTCTCGAATGATTCCCGCTCCATGACGTGGCACCAATGGCAGGCCGAGTAGCCGATGCTGAGCAGGATGGGCTTGTCTTCGTCTTTGGCCCGCTGGAGGGCTTCGTCGCCCCACGGATACCAGTCCACGGGATTGTTGGCATGCTGCAAGAGATAAGGGCTGGTCTCGTTGCTTAACCTGTTGGGCATGGTGCACCTATACGAAAACCGCAGATGGCGGCTAACATTCGGAGATAAAATCCATGAGATATTGTCTGTTAAATCGAATCCGAAAGCCAGAGCGTATACAGTCGTGGACGCCAAAAACTCCCAGATCGTCGTGCGTTAAATAGTTGTGAGGATTTAATTGATCACTGGCTGGTGGCGCGTATTGGGTCTCATAGCGCTGATCGCCGCTATCTTTTTAGTGGCTTGTGGCGGAGGCGGAACATCGGTAACCGCCGTTGCGCCTACGTTGACGGGACCGTCCGTTGCCGGGGAGATCTCCATGGGCGGAGCAGCCCTGGGCGGCAACGCCTCGACCACCCTGTTGGCCCAGGCCCAGCTTGAAGATGTATCTAACGCGCCGCTGGCCTGGATGACTCACCGCTGGGAGCTTGGGGCGGGAGAATCCTTGAACCATAGCCATCCCTTCGCCTTCGTGTACGCGGAACACGGGCCGCACAAGTTGACGGCCGAGCAGACCATCACCCAGGTGTTCGCCGAGGACACCCACTCCACTTTGGGCTCGAAGGAGACGATCGTTTCGACACTGGCCGAAGGGGAGGGCGCGGCGGTCATGGCCGGGCCGGACCATCTGCACGAGGCGCCGGATGGGCCGTCCACGTTCTGGGAGACCCGGTTGGACTACCCGGATTACATTCTGAGCGGTCCAAACGTGGAGACCGTTTTCGTGAGCCCGGTCATGGAGGGCATACCTGATAATGCTTTGGCCGTATTTGTTTTGGTGGAGGTCCCTCCGGGCGGGGAGACCAGTGTCCACACCCATCCCGGCCCAGAGTTGATCTACCAATTAACCGGCGTCATCGACTACCAGAACGGACTGATCGGCGTGCGGCAGATGACACCGGGGGACGTCGAGGGCATTCCCCCGGTCATATCGGTCCAAAAGAGGAATCCCTCCGGTGAGACCGCGGCCTTTCTTTCCTGGTTCTTGGTTGATCCGAATCAGCCCTTCGCTTCTCCGGCCGCTTTCAAGGACATTGGTTTAGGCGTGAACCTGGCCCTATTGGAGAATGGGGCGTCGGTCGCCGCAGTCAGCTCCAATTTTGGCGGCGGCGGCAACGGCTCGGCGTTCGGGGCGGCCAACGCCTTGGACGGAAACCCGGCCACTGAATGGTCGTCGGCCGGCGACGGCGACGCCGCCTGGATCGACGTGGAACTCAAGGCGGTGACCAACGTGACTTCCGTGGGATTCTGGACCCGGACCATGGGCGACACCGCCCAGGTGAACTCGTTCCAAGTGACGACTGAACGGGGCGAGACCTACGGCCCCTTCACCGTGGACGACGCCACGACGATCTACCGGTTCGACACCCAGTTCACCGCCAAACGCCTGCGTTTCGAGCTGCTGGATACCTCGGGTGGGAATACTGGCGCGTTGGAGATCGAGGTCTACGGGGAGGTAGTGCCCTGATGGCGGGTAGCAGACCTACGCCGACGACTTCTTCGGAATCTGCGATTCCTCGCCTAGGCGAGTAAGGAAGTCGTCCACGGGCATGGCGCCCAGGTCTTCGCCGTCGCGGTGGCGGACAGCGACGGCCCCGGATTCTTGCTCCCGGTCTCCCACGATCAGCATGTAGGGCACCTTTTGCATCTGGGCGGTCCGGATCTTCTGGTTCATGCGCTCGCTCCGGGTGTCCACCTCGGCGCGGAACCCCGCGGCCTGGAGTTTAGCGAGCACCGACTGGCAGTACTCGATGTGCCGGTCGGCGATGGGTATCAACACGGCCTGCACCGGGGCCAGCCAAAGCGGGAACGCGCCCCCGTAGTGCTCGATCAGGATACCCAAGAACCGTTCCATGGAGCCGAGAATGGCCCGGTGGACCATGTAGGGTTGGCTGCGCCCGCCTTCGGCGTTCTGGTAGGTCAGATCGAACCGTTGGGGCAGGTTGAAGTCGAACTGCACGGTGGTGCACTGCCAGGCGCGGCCCAGAGCGTCGGTGATATTGATGTCAATCTTGGGTCCGTAGAACGCGCCGCCGCCCTCGTCGAGGGTGAAGGCCAATCCCCGCTTCTCCAGGGCGCCCTTGAGCGACTGTGTGGCGTGGTCCCACATCTCCGGTTCTCCCACGAACTTCTCGGGCCGGGTCGACAGGGAGATGGCGTAGTCGGTGAACCCAAAGGCGTCCAGCAATTCGAAGGTCAACTCCAAGACCCCGCCGATCTCGTCTTCGACCTGGTCCGGCGTGCAGAAGATATGGGCGTCGTCCTGGGTGAAGCCACGCACACGCATCAGCCCGTGCAAGACCCCGCTCCGTTCGTAGCGGTAAACGGTGCCCAACTCGGCGTACCGGAGGGGCAGTTCCCGGTAGCTGTGCAGCGCCGTTTTGTAGATCGCGATGTGGAAAGGGCAGTTCATGGGTTTCAGGAAGTATTCCTGGTCGTCCACTACCAGGGAGGCGAACATGCTCTCGCGGTAGAAATCCAGATGGCCGCTGGTGTCCCAGAGTTGGGCCCGGCCGATGTGGGGCGAGTAGACGATGTCGTACCCCAGCCGGTAGTGGAGGTCCTTCCAATAGTCCTCGATGAGGGAACGGATCCGGCCGCCCTTGGGATGCCAGACGATCAGGCCCGGGCCGATCTCATCGTGAATGCTGTACAGATTCAGTTGGCGGCCAAGTGTCCGGTGGTCCCTTCGCTCGGCTTCTTCCAGCCTTTCCAGGTGCTCCGCCAGTTCATTCTCGGACTCGAAGGCCGTGCCGTAGATGCGCTGCAGCATGGGGCGCTTCTCGTCGCCACGCCAATAGGCCCCAGCCACGCTGAGCAGTTTCATGGCCGGGATGTCCGAGGTGCCATGAACGTGGGGGCCCTGGCATAGGTCCACGAACCTGTCGTGCCGGTAGATGGATATGACCTCTTCGCCGGGCAGGCCCTCGATCAGTTCCAATTTGTACGGCTGGCCGGAGAACATGGCCTCCGCTTCGGCGCGGCTCAGTTCCTCCCGCTGGAAAGGGAAACCTTCGCTGATGGTCTTCTTCATCAGTTTCTCGATCTCTTCCAGGTCTTCCGGAGTGAAGGGACGGGAAACGTCAAAGTCGTAGTAGAACCCGTTCTCGATGGGCGGGCCGATGCCCATCTTGGCTTCGGGGAACAGTTTCAGGACTGCGTCGGCCATCACGTGGGCCGCCGAATGGCGCATGGCGTTACGGTGGGCCTGGGCCTCGTCGACGCCTTCGGTTTCGAGAGAGCCGTGATCTAACATCTCACCTACTATGGGGGTTTTGGACTGGGTATCTAGGCGGCATCACAAACTGCCGCCCAGGCGTCATTATATCTTACGTGGCTTGGAACACAGCAGCGCCTAAAGTCCGGTTGTCCGCCGGTCAGGGACGGCCGGCAAAGGGCCTAGCCCGCCAGGTCCAGGAACAGTTGCCGCCACCGCCTGGCCTTGATGGAACTGACGATGTGCCCGCGCACGTTCAGCACGTAGGTCCCGGTGACCAACGCTGTGAGCACCAGGCAGAGACCCACCTGCTCGGCGCCCTGTCCGGTGACCCAAAGCAGGATGTTCAACATGAGGAAGCCGAACGCGGCGCCCAGGACCACGTTCCGCAGCAGCAGCATCACCAGGATACTGGGACCGGCGGTGATGACCGTGAGCCACGGAACTATGACCAGAGAAATGCCAAAGATGGCTGCCGCGCCCTTGCCGCCCCGGAAATTCAAGAAGACCGGCCAGTTGTGACCGGCGACCACCAGGGGTGTGGTGATGAACAATGCCCAGTCATCGACGCCCAACAGCCGGGGCGCCACCACGGCCAATACGCCCTTCGCCGTGTCCACCAGCAACACCGCAAGGCCCGCCCACGCGCCAATCCTGCGGTAGGCGTTGAGGGCCCCCACGTTGTGGCTGCCCACATCCCGGATGTCCTCGCCCTTGACCGCGCGCACCACGATGTAGGCCGTGGGAACAGACCCCAAGACATAGGCCGCCAGGGCCAGGGATGTAACCGCGAAAAGTTCTAGGACCAATTCATCAAGTCCGTCTAGAGGGCTCTAGCATCAGCCATGGGGCGGGTTGTTGGGCTCAAGGTCGTCAAGTGGGAGATGGCGCCGCCGAATAACCAACTTCAGATTTCCCTCGAGGATCCGATAGGCGACGTCGTTGTGTTGGTGGTGCAACCTGCCGTTTCGTTCAGCATCACCGAAAATACGGTGACCGCCAAGCCGATGTTGAAGATCGGACTCGCGGAGGAAACCGATTAGGTAGGCGACGGAAAATATCGAAACTGCAGCAAGCTAGCATATCTCAAACGATTGACGGAAGAAGAAATAGACTAGCGGTTCACTTGCTGAAAATCTCTGTGAGCGCGTCTCCAATTTCTGGATGGTCGAACTCAAATCCGCTGTTCAACAACTTTGTTGGCTCCATTCGGGCGCTAGCCATCACCGTATCGGCGATTTCTCCGAAGATCAGTCGAAGGATGAATCGCGGCATGGGAAATATGGTCGGACGGGAGATAGCGCGTCCCAGTGATTTCGTGAACTCGTTGTTTGTTACGGGGTTGGGTGTCGCGACGATTGTTGGGCCTATGAGGGCATCATTTTCTAGGATATGGAGGATGGCTCTTGTCATGTCATGGAGGGTGATCCAGGGCATGTAATGCGTGCCGTCGCCGAGCCTGCCGCCTATTCCCAGCTTGTACGCTGGTAGCATTTTTTTGAGAGCACCGCCGTCTGGATGAAGTACGAGGCCCGACCGCATGGTGACGACACGAATGCCTACGTCAGATGCCGATTTCGTGGCACTTTCCCACTCAATGACTACGTTCGCAAGAAAATCGTCTCCTGATCCGCTGTCTTCGGTTAGCACCTCGTCGTTCCTGTCACCATAGTAGCCGGATGCCGATGCCGATAAGAAGACCTTTGGCAATGGTCGTAGCCCTGCTATGGTCTCGGATAACAGGAGAGTGCCGTTGACGCGACTATCCCTTATGCGAGCCTTGCGTTGGGCATTCCATCTGCCGGAAGCGAGGTTTTCCCCTGCGAGGTGGACCACGGCATCGATATCGACAAGGCGCTCAGACTCTATTGTGCCCCTCTCAGGGTCCCAGTGTGCTATGTCGTGACCCTTGATGCGCTCGTCTCGCACCAATCGAATCACAGATTGGTCGCGACTCTTTAAGTATTCCACGATCGCAGAGCCAACGAATCCGGAAGAGCCGGTAACGAGAATGTTCACAATTTTCCTCCCGCAGTTAAGCTGATCTTTCCCCGGACGGACTTATGGTGGCCAGTGGCCTCGAGTCTAGCGATTAATCCGGAGGGGCGCTAGTAGAAGCCAGCGTGTTCGAAGTTTGCTCCTTTCATTCAGCGGTAGGCTCGGTTTTGTGCCTAATTACAGTATATAACTGTAAGTCGATTGACGCACAACTGTAGTACAGCGGGGCTTTACGGCGAAGACCCGATCCGAGCGACAATCCCTCGGAATGATCGCACAAGCTTCTGGTGCTGGCGACCGACTTTGTATTCTTCTGGATGGGCTTCGATCCACTCGACCGCGACTTGCTCCGCGTTGTGAATCCCCCTCTCTCTGCAATCTAAGGCGAACTCGGTCTGGGCACGTATCCGTTTGCTTCTCTTGCGTAGTTTGAAACCTATCGAAACCAAAATCACGATAGGAAATATCGGCAGGAAGAGAAGAAAGAGGAAAAACTTAGATTGGGACCCGCCGACGCTTTGGCCGGCGAGGTCAACGCGCGGTCTGGTCATCGTGTTACCCCCTGACTGGATTGGGCCAGAGTATAACCCGGAATCGTACGAGCCGTCATGCTGGATAATGAAGAGCTGTTATCACAGTCCAAGAAGCCGAGCCGGCCACTTTAACGCAAAAAGCCCCGACCAAATTGACCGAGGATTTTCAAGAATTACGCCAAAAATCTGCGCAATATGAGAGCACATAACTGTACAGGTTTTGCTTGGGTCCGCAGCTACGGAAGCACAGCGTTCAGAGCGTGAGGCTTGGGAAGCAAGCACTCTACCCCTGAGTTACGCCCGCTCAGTCACGCGGCGCAGGCGTGGCTGCCTGCCGGATAAGTATATCAAAAGCCGACCGGAAACTGAGGGAGCAGTCGGCGTAAAAACGCGGCGGGCCGCCTACTTCTCTTTGGGGTCCATCAGCCAGGACATGCCTTGGACCTCCGGTGACATCCACCGCTTGGCGGCCTCGACCCGGTTCTCCTGAATCTCCACGCCCAAGCCGTCGGCCAGCCGGGTCATGAAGTTGAAACAGCAGGTTATCAAGACCGTGGATAGTATCTGCTGGTCGTTTAGACCTAAACCGCGTAACCGCTCAACGTCGGCCTTCTTGTTTCCCGACGGGTTCTTAGTCAAGTCGACGGCGAAATCCAACATGCCCCGGGTCTGCTCGTCCAGGCCGGCCTGAGTGTAGTCGTGCATGATGTGGCTGGCGAGTTCAGGGTCATCGGAATGTTGACGGAGGAACCCTCCGTGGGCCATGGTTCAATACCGGCACCGGTTGGTGGCGGACACCACAGCAGCGATGGCCTCTTCCTGCACTCTGGTCAGAGCCGAAGCGCCAAAGGTTATATTGGCGTTCATGTTCTGCACCGCTTCCATGGCCTGCTTATTTATGGACATGACCGAGATCACGGGGGCGAGGTCCACCTTAGCTTCTTCGATCCAAGACATCAGTCCGCTCCTTTGGGTTGCTATCGTTCTGGACGCCGGCCATCGCCGGAGTCCAGGCCAAACTATATACCATCCAACCGCAACTCCGGTCGGCTAGCCGCGGGGCGGCTTAAGAATTGCTTTCCTGAACGGCAGCCCAATATCCGGTCCACTCCTCCCGCATCGCCGCTTCCGTCTTTCCCGGCGTGTATCCCGGCGACACCAGGGGCGCGGCCTTGGTCACGGTCATCAACACGTAGCGTTTGGCCGGCAGCCCGGACCTTCGTATGCCGCGGCTGCCCGTGGTGTAGGCTTCATTGATCTCGTCGAAGAGGTCCCCGCCGGTCAGCACCTGGGCGGTCCCCTTGAAGCGGTAACCCTTCCGGAGAAATGTGTCGATGACGTTGATCTCGCAGGCGGGGTTGTGGCCCAGGTTCTCTATCGTGACCGGGGAACCCAGGTCGGCGAAGACCAGGTGGTCATCGTCCCAGACCGTGGCGGTGCCCTTGGGCGAGAGGTTGGGCGAGCCGTCGGGGCACACGGTGGCGATGAACCCCAGGCGTTGCTGCCGGACCACCCGTTTCATATCGTCGGTCAGTATCCCCATGTTATCTACTCCAGACCCCGGCCCGGTAGGGAAATTGGACGCCAGTATACCTATGGTGATGGGTGGGCGGCAACCGTCGATGCTCCTGGTCGAATCTGGGTTGAATCCAGCCGGAACCGGTGCTAACCTTCCTCAAAGCTAAATCCTTATGCCACCAACGTCATCAAAACTGAGGGACCGGCGCAGAAACTGGAGGTAAGCGATGCCCTACGTGAGGACCATTCCCTACGATGAAGCCAACGGTGAACTGAAAGATGTCTACGACAATATGATTAAGGCGCGGGGCATCATCTCCAACGTTCACGCCGTGAGCAGCCTCAGACCCCACATCATGAAGACCCTGATTGCCCATGCGGCCACGGTGATGGGCGGCGAGTCCGGGGTATCCCCGGCTGAGAAGCAGATGGTGGCCACGGTGGTGTCGGCGACCAACAAATGCCAGTATTGAACCCTCGCCCACGCACAGGCCCTCCGTGGCGAGGACCCCGAATCGCAACTGGCCGAGCAACTGGGCGAGAACTACCATGACGCCGGGCTTCCGCCCAAGCAGGTAGCCATGCTGGAGTTCGCCGAATTTCTGACCACCACTCCCTCGGGAGTCACCCAGGACTGGGTCGATGAACTCCGCAGCGTGGGCTGGGCTGATGCGGACGTCATCGACATCGTGCACGTGGCCGCGCTGTTCAATTACATGTGCCGCGTGGCCGACGGCCTGGGCGTCGAGTTGGACGTGGACCGGGGCTGGGAAGACCAGGCGCCCAGGCTGTCATTCAAGGACGAGACGGCGCCCAAGGTATACGGCAAGATAGCCGTGGCCCCCAAGCTGTAGCCCGCACGGGAAACCAGCCGGGGGAAGGCCGCTAGCCGACGGCCGCCGCCGCTTGGCCCAGCAATTTCATGGTCCGCTCCAAAGACGCCGCCCGGTCGGCCCCGGCGGTGATGGGCGAGGCCAACACCTCCGTCGCGCCCATGGCGAATAGCTCCTGGATGCCCTGGGCGGCGGTCTCTTCGTCACCCCAGATGACCACGCCGTCGATCATGGCGTCGCTCCAATCGCCGCTCTTGGCCTCGGGATAGCCGGCGGCCACCAGCATATTCTGGTAGTAGGGCAGCCTGGGGTTCATGATCTGCTCCCGCACCGCGGCCCGGACCTCTTCCGGGTTGTCGTGCACGCAGACCGGGGCGTGGGCGATCAGCGGCGGCACGGGCCGGCCGGCCTCTTTGGCCCCCTTCTCCATCGCCGGGAGGGCCACGTCCCTCAGGTAGCTCAGGGGACAGATCCAGCTGATGGCGCCGTCGGACTCGGCCCCGCAAAGCTCGAAGGAACCCTTCCTCAGGGCCGAGCCCATCACCTGGACGTCCAACGGCCCTGGGATCGATGCGTGGGCCGAATAGTGCTCCCCATCGAAGTCCACCGACCCGGTCTGCAGGATGGCCTTCAGTATCTTTAGATACTCCCTGAGGTGGGCCAAGGGCGCGTCAAACTCGATGCCCATGGACTCTATCGTCGGGCGGTGGCTGGGGCCGACTCCCAACCGGAAACGGCCCGGCGCCAGCTGGGCCACCACCTGGGCCTGCTGCACCGTGACCAGGGGGTGTCGCGGGTAGGTGGGTACTATGGAAGTGCCCAGCTTGATGTTGGTGGTGGAGGCCGCCGAGGCCGCGAAGCAGGTCAGGCTGTCCAGGCTGGCCCCGCCGGCCGTCATCCAGGCCGCGTGGATGCCCAATTCCTCGGCCCGCTGAATGTTGCCCTGGACCTCGGCAATGGTGTTGCCCCTTACCGCCACTCCGACCAGCTTCTCCGCCATGGTTGCACCCCCGTTCAATTCTTGAGTTGTCTGGTCCGGGCCAAGGAAACCATGACCGGAGCGGGGTGTCAAGCGAAGGGAGGCTAGCTGTCAGCCGTCAGCTTTCAGCCGGTAGATGCCGCCGTCCTGGGAGAGGGCGTAAATCTCGCCTTGCTGGTCTTCACCGAATGATGTGATCATGAAACCGGAGTCGACCAACAATGAGTGGCCGGCCACTTCGCCGTTCTCGAACCGGAAGCCGTGCACCTCTCCGGAGCAGAAATCGCCGTACAGATAGGTCCCGGCCAGGGAAGGGATCGCTGTTCCCCGGTACACGTACCCGCCGATCACCGAACAACCTTTATCTGAACCGTATTCAATCACCGGCAGCAGAGTGCCGGAAGGGTCGCAGCCCGTGCGGGGCGAGAAGCAATGGTTACCTTCCAGCGTATTCCAGCCGTAGTTGCCGCCCCTCTGAACCAAGTCAACCTCTTCGAAGCTGTTCTGGCCCACGTCGCCGGCCCAGAGGTCCCCATTCTGCCGGTCGAAGGAGAAGCGCCACGGGTTACGCAAGCCGTAGGCCCATATCTCCCCCCGAGCCTCAAAGTGCACGAAAGGGTTATCCGGCGGGATGGCGTAAGGGCGGTCCGGCGATGCGTCGAGGACGTCAATCCGTAACATGGCGCCGAGTAACGTGGTCAAGTCCTGACCACTCCCCAGGGGGTCTCCACCGCCTCCTCCATCGCCCAACCCTATGTACAGATAGCCATCGTGCCCAAAGGCCAGGGTACCGCCATTGTGGTTGGGGAAAGGCTGGGGGATTCTCATCAATACCAACTCGCTGCTCGCGTCGGCACGGCCAGGATCAGCAGAATCGGTGCTGAAGCGAGAGATCAAGGTGTTCCCTTGGGTAGTGTAGTTGACATAAAAATAGCCGTTAGATGAGTAGTTGGGGTCGAAGGCAAGGCCCAGGAGCCCTTGCTCACCCCCTGAGTTGACACGCTGGCGTATATCGAGAAAGTCCACCGCATCTGAGACGTTTCGCTCGCCTGGGAAGACAACGATCTTTCCTTCTTGAAGCACCACAAAAAGCCTGCCGCTGCCGTCGCTGGGGTACGTCAGGTGCACCATGCGTGGCAGGTCCTCCAGGTCGGGGAATGCCTCTTCCAGGTCCAAGCGCACCAGTCTGAGCGGCAGCAGCTCTGACAGAGGTGTGGCGGTTGGGCTTTCTTCCAGGGTTGCCTCTGGGTCGTCGATCAGGGTTGGTGCGACGGTTGGCAACATGGTCGAGCCCTGCCCAGGCTGCCGTCCTGCTGGAGTCAATTCAGTTACGTTCTCTGATATGTCTTGGGGACCATAGGTTGGCAGGGTAGTCCCTCTTGTGGCGAAAGCGGGCGTCGGAGGAGGCACTTCCCCGGAAAGTACAGAAGAGGTGGGCGATGGGGTCGCATTTGTGATGTTGGTGGGGAGTGTCGATGCAGGCGACGCCTCTTCTCGGCAGGCTATGGCGAAGCCTAACGCCAGAGCGATCAGCACCAAAAAGCATTGTTTCAGCATTGTCTGCTGCCTAAGCGCAAAGAGGCCGTTCTGTACCCCGCATCAGTTCATGCCTCATTTGGGTTATCGTTTCTTGCGGGAGGATATGTGAAAGGGTCCATCCCAACTGCTGGGATGGACCCTTTCCTGAAGCCGAAGCTATCTTGGAGTTGTTACCTGAGGGAGGGTCGCAACCGTGCCGACACACCAATCACAACTCCTGCCAGCAGGAGCGCGATACCACCGATCAGGACAATGCGGGCCAGCTGAGGTATCAGGGGCTCACCTACGCTGGGCAGAGACGCAATGGTGTAGGTGCCCATCTCCTGGGAGCTGACGTAGGCGTGCCGCGCCGAGTGAAGGGCGCCAGTGTGGGCTTCCATGTCGTCTTGCAGCAGCTTCTCCACGTTATTGATGAACAGGGCAGCTGCCAGCAAGTCGTTGCTGTTCATTGCCAGCTTGGCCTCGATGGAGGCCCTGCCAGCCTGGTCGGTTACTTCGCCAGACGAGGCGATGACGGCAGGCGCAAACCTGGCGAGGGTAGGATCGTTGGGGGCGGCGTCCCGAGCAAAGCCGGCGTGTTTTGCGGCGTCGGTGGCGTAGTTGAGGGCGCCGAAGCCGTCGCCAGGACCGGGGCAGGCTGCATCTGCATCTGTCTTGTTGTACCCATCAAGGATATTCACCACGTGGCAGGCATGGAGCTGGGCCGCTGCCAGGTTAAGGGCTGCAGCGGCAGTCTGGGCCAGCTTGGCGTGAGTCCAGGCCTCCCCGGTCTGCTCTCTCAGGCCCACGGCTATGCCCTTGGGGATGCCCTTGTGGGCGCCCGAGGTGTAGGCGGGGTTACCTCGCCAGGAGAAGACCAAGTGGCGGATGTGGGTTAGGCCTGCGGTGGGTATCTGATGAGAGAAGGCCACCACTCCCGAGGGCGCCGAGTCAGGGTCGTCTGCTGGCTCCACCGTTACTACGAACTTGTCGAAGTCGCCAAAGCCAGGGTCGCTGGCCGCCCGCAGGGTAATGTTGAAGAAAGGCTGGCAGGCGGCCAGGAAGTCCCTATCCAGCGGGGCATCGGGATGATCGTGGGCAACTATGATGTCCAGTCGGTAAGGTCCTCCTACCGGCAGGTCAGGTATTGGCGCGTTGTTGTAGATCACCACGCCGTTGGCGTCGGCCGTTCCATTAACTATGGCAGCGGTTATCCAGTTGGATTGGTCCAGTACGCCCTCCAGACCTGTTCCCTCGGGCGTGACCACCAACATCACGTCGTAGGTGTGATCTGCTTCCAGGCCACTCACCACTACCTCGTCTACCAGGAAGCTCCCTTGCTGTACCGCCGTGACCTTGGCAGTCCCAGAGGCGCCCTTTTCCGTGGCGAACCGGTCGTTCATGTCACTTACTGTCGCTGGCACCGATGTGCTGGCGAAGAGGTTCTCGCCGGTGCCGGCCGGCTCGCACGTCAAGTTAGGATTTGAATTGAAGGCGGCAAACAGGCCAGCAGGGTTCTCCGCGAACACCCATACGTGCAGGTCGTAGTGGGGACCGTCACCTGGGAAGTGGCCGACCATCGGCCCGTCGAAGGCTTGTCCGAAAATGCTCGGTGCGGGTGGTGGCGAGTCGGGTATGGGCTCGTCGGGTCCGCCAATGCCGAACCTGTACTCGATTCCTGCCAGTGCAATCCCTCGTCCACTGGGAACGTATAGCAGGACCT
The DNA here is from genome assembly GCA_022562475.1 of Chloroflexota bacterium. Taxonomy (GTDB): domain Bacteria; phylum Chloroflexota; class Dehalococcoidia; order Lucifugimonadales; family UBA3495; genus UBA9611. The sequence goes on from JADFPD010000055.1 coordinate 20,724, forward strand.
CGGGTGTGAGAGCGTTCAGCGCGGGATCAACAATAAGAGGAATGTTGGCATAGTGGAAACCCATGGTGCCGAGCCCAGGTGCTGATACGCAGTCGTCGTTGGCTAGGTAACCGTCGTCCAGGGCACGCTGCACATCACGGTACTTGGCCGTCGCTGCTCGAGCGGCCGCCACATCCTCAGGGAGCTCGGGGCGGGCGGGGGAGGCCTCAGCCTGGAAGAAGGTGTGGCTGATGTTTCCGTCGGAGTCCCGGCTCAGGATTCCTGTGCTCACCTTGCGAGACCCGTCGTCGGTGACGAACCATCCTTCATACACTTTTCCTGCCTCGGGTGCAGGCACGTCGGACATGGTGATGGTAGCCATGTCGCTCAGGGCAATGCTATCACTGATAACCACAGTGCCTGAGCCAGCCTGGGCGTGGGCCAGGGTTGCAGGTATCAGCAGGCCAACCAGGCCTAGGATAAGGAAAACACGAAGAATCCGGGCGCCAACCATCCCGCCTCCTTACGTTGCGAGCAAATCGATAGCAGAGGGTGAGTCAATATGCCGAGGAGCTGTGTTTGCCTCATACGTAGACGAAACCAGTAGATCGGTGCCCAAGTATAAGTACCTCTTCGGCTCCTGGCAAA
>JADFPD010000056.1 GCA_022562475.1 Chloroflexota bacterium
GGCGACGGCTCGGGGGAAAACTTCACGACACCGGTGGCAGTCTCGGGCGGGCTCACCTTCGCCTCGTTGAACGCGCATTTGAGTCACACCTGCGGCGTCACCACCAGCGGCGCCGCCTACTGCTGGGGCGGGTCGGACTCAGGCAAGCTGGGTGACGGCTCGGGCTTGCCCCAATTCACGCCTGCGGCCGTCGCGCCTCCGGTGGGTGGGCGGTAGGGGCTCACTGCCAAGCCGGGGACAGGTCTTGGCGATTATCCCATCAAGGCGTAGAAGCTAAACCGGTGTGTCGTTTGTGTTCCCGGCACCTCGGTGGCGTAGGAGTAGCGGTGGTCTCTTTTGCGACAAACCTCCGTACTTTGAGCCGTTTCGATTTACGTGTAAAATACCACCATCTTCCAATACGGGTGGTGGGTGATCTGCATGGCGAGCCAGCCCGGACACACATTCATCGGCCGCCAACAAGAGTTGGCCGTATTAGCCACAGCCTTGGACGACGCCCTGGCCGGCAGAGGTCAGATGGTCATGCTGGCCGGGGAACCGGGCATCGGCAAGACCCGCCTGGCCCAAGAATTAGCGGGCCACGCTCAGGACCGCGGTGCGCAAGTACTGTGGGGCTGGTGCCACGAACAGACCGGCGCCCCTCCGTATTGGCCCTGGATGCAGTTGATTCGCGCCCAGGTCGAAACGACAGATTCTGGGCAACTAAGACAGGACATGGGGCCGGGGGCCGCCGACATCGCCCAAATTCTCCCCGAGCTGACCGGCATCTTGGAGGGATTGGATCAATCGCCGGTACTGGAACCGGAGCAAGCCCGGTTCCGCTTGTTGTTCTCCATGACCACATTCCTGAAAAACGTCAGCCGGTCTCAGCCATTGGTACTCGTCCTAGACGACCTACACTGGGCCGACCAGTCTTCGCTCCTGCTATTGGAGTTTCTGGCACGGGAGATAGCATCGAGTTGCACCATGGTGGTGGGCACCTACCGAGATAACGAGGTGACCGGAAGCCACCCTCTGGCACAGACACTAGGAAGCCTTGTCCGTGAAAACAACTTCCACCAGGTAGCGTTGACGGGCCTTAGCCGGGAAGAAGTCGGGGAGTTCGTCGAAGCGAGGGCCGGGGTCACAGTATCCGAAGCGGCGGTTGACTCATTGCATCAGCGCACCGAAGGCAATCCCTTGTTTGTCGGCGAGGTTGTTAGCTCAGTCAGTCCAGAGGAGATAGGCCAGAACCAAGACTGGGTAGCCGGTATTCCTCAGGCAGTCCGTGAAGCGATATCCCGGCGCTTGGGCCGGTTGTCAGAGACCTGCAACAAGATATTGCGGTCCGCTTCCGTTATCGGCCGCGACTTCGACCTAGCATTGCTCCGAACTCTTAGCGCAGAGGTCCCTGAAGACCAATTCTTCGCTGGAATCGACGAAGCCAACAATATCGGCATCGTCGAAACGATGCCAGCCGGGTACGGAGGTTATCGCTTTAGCCACGCGCTGATACGACAAGCCGTTTACGAAGGGATCGCCCCCATGCAGAGAGCGCAGACCCATGTGGCGGCCGCGGAGGCGCTAGAGGAACTGCATGAGGCCAATCTAGGAGAACATGCCGGAGAGCTGGCCTACCACTTCTTCCAGGCTAAGGCGATATCGGGTCCGGAAAAACTCGTCCGATACTCCCTCATGGCCGGAGAACACAGCCTTGAAGCCTACGCCCATGAGGAGGCTTTGGCGCTGTTCCAGCAAGGAATGGCAGCTAAAGAGGGGCTTGAAATGGATGCGGAATCGGCGTCGTTGCTGTTTGGGTTGGGCCGGGCGCAATTAGCAGCCTTTGGAAGAAGTCAGATTCCAGAGGCGCTGGGAAACCTCGACCGGGCCTTTGACTATTTCACTGCGTCCGGCGATGTGGAACGGGCAGTGGCAGTGGCCGAACACCCCCTCCCAAACATCGCGGCCCTCAACACCGGGGCCGGCAAACGCATATCTCGAGCCTTGGAGATGGTTCCACCGGATTCCCTAACGGCAGGGCGGCTCTTGTCGTTGTTGGGAAGGATCGCTGGCTCCCAGGAAGGAGATTATGAGGCTGCGACATCTGCCTTCAGCAGGGCTTTGGAGATCGCTCGGCGGGAAGATGACCCAGCTTTGGAATTGAAAACCATAGCTGAGGAATCCTACGTGAGCATGTGGCATTGCAGGTGGCAGGAGATCTTGGATAAAACTCCACGCGCGATGGTGCTCGCCAAGACCGTTGATGACCCTGTAGGCGAATTGCTGGCCCGTTGGGCCGCTATTGTGGCTGAAATCGCCACGGGCGGCCACAGGGAAGCCGCCCGACGGCATGCTTCAGAGGGAATAATACTGGCGGAAAGACTTCGTGACCGGCAGCTTTTGTGTGGCACTCTATATAGAGCCGCGTTGTTGGCCGAGTCGGAAGGCGATTGGCAGACAGCCCGAGAATTGGCGGACCAGGGGTTGGAGTTGCTCCCCTTGGACCCTCGCCTGCTGGCGAGCAGAACGTTGGTGGAATACCGGCTCGGGGAGTTCGAACAGGGTGCAACGTACTTGGAGCGCTCTTTGGAAACCATGCGCAATGCCGAGCCAGGTCCGACATTTGAATACGCGTCCATCGCGGGAATGATTCCGTTGATTGGACGGATCGCGGGCGTCCACGTGCACCAAGACGAGGCAAAAACAGCTGCCGAAATTGTTCTTGCCAGTGATAACGCAATACCTTTGGTCGCCGGGTTCGTCAGGGTCGGCCTCGCCTTGGAAGCCGTAAATTCCGGAGATGTGGCCCTCGCTGCGGAGCAATATACTGCCATCGGGTCGCTGCAAGGCACTTTCGTGAATTCCTTTTCAATCTTCGCCGACCATCTGCTCGGCCTTACTGCTCGAACGATGGGAAACCCAGACCAAGCCATCAGTCACTTTGAGGATACTTTGGAGTTCTGCCGGGCCGCAGGCTATAAGCCCGAGGTCGCGTGGAGTTGCTTCGACTACGCCGAGACATTGCTTGACCTTAAAGGACCAAGCGACCGTGCCAAAGCCATGGGATTGCTCGACGAGTCGTTGGAGATCTCCACGGAGTTGGGCATGCGCCCCCTCATGGAGCGAGTGGCCGCGCTCCAGACCCGCGCCGGATCCCCACTGGCCCGGACGCCCACTTACCCCGACGGCCTTACCGGGCGGGAAGTCGAAGTCTTACGACTCGTTAGCGGAGGCAAGACAGACCGGGAGATCGGCGAAGAGCTCTTCATCAGCATTAAGACCGTGGGCAACCACGTGAGCAACATCTTGAACAAGACCAACACCGCCAACCGCACCGAGGCTACGAGCTACGCCCATACACACGGATTAGTAGAGCCGAACTCCGAAGGGGATGGATAACTGCTCCTTTCATGCCGAGGCGTGTTTTAGTTCAAGGGGTAGTCCGACCCGATTCCGTCTCCACCAATTTCACGGAATTTGTCACGGCAAAGAAGCTAAATCGGTGTGTCGTTTGTGTTCCCGGTACCTCGGTGCCGTAGGACTGACGTTGGTCCAGAACTGTGTGGAAGTCGCCTACCCCGCTGGTCTCGCCTTTAGATATAGAATGGTGCAGTTGGGCCGGTGATTGCCGCTTCTTGGCACATCTACTTCAAATCCAACTTCATTCAGGCCCAAACGAGGGGCTTTAATCATGGTCCGTTGGGAAGATATTCATCCAAATGAACAGGCTAGTCTAAAGGAGCGGTTGGCTGGAAGATATATGCCGCCCTTTGAACAGACACCTTGGGTTGAAGCTCCGAGATTGATCGATGCCCGGGTTGCCATCGTGACCACGGCTGCGATTCATCGGTCCGATGACCGGCCATTCACGGGCCACGAGGGAGATTATCGAATCATACCAGGCGATATCGACTATAAAGACCTGGCGATGACGCATTCCAGCACCAATTTCGACCGCAGTGCCTACCAACAAGACGTCAACGTGTGTTTTCCTCTGGACCACCTGAGGGGTTTGGCTGACCACCAGGAAATAGGGTCCGTTGCAGATTGGCATTATTCTTTCATGGGGTCGACCGCGCCTCAACGGATGGAACCAGCCGCAACTGAGGTTTCAAAACTACTTCTCGGAGACAACGTCAATCTTGTCCTCCTGATACCGGTTTGACCCAATTGCACATACGCCGTGGGCGTGTTGTCTCAATACATAGAAAGGGCCGTGAACGACGGCGGCGCCGGTATCGCGACGGTGCAGGTGAGCCTGATCAGGCCAGTTTCAGAAGCGGTGCGGCCGCCTCGGGCATTGTGGGTACCATTCCCATTTGGCCGGCCATTAGGTCCGCCTAATCGCCCAGATGTCCAATTGGACGTATTACGTCAAACTTTGGGGTTGGTCGACCAACCTGCCGCTCCGGTATTACTTGACTATCCAGACACGCTTATCGACGATATCCCATCTGAGGAGGAGGGTTGGTCCTGCCCCGTGACTTTTCCTAACCCTGAACCAAAGACCGAGTCAGAATCGTTAAAAGCTCAATTGCGCACAGAGGCTCAACTGCTGAGGCCATGGTTCGACGAGGGCCTCCGCGCACGGGGCCGCACTACCGTCGGAACCAGTGGCAAGGGAGCCGATTCGATCGGCGAGATGCTTGAAATCTTGGTTGCATTCTCCGCGGACGCCGACATGACGATACCGGATGGCTATGAGCACCCGATGCCCCGGTTGCTTCGTTATCTCACCGCCGATATCAGAGCTTTCTATACCGAGGCAGCAGTCTCAAAACCTGGCGCGAGATTCCCTGCACCAGAGGACCTGGAAGATTGGTTTTTCTTGGAAACCATCGCAGGCGACGTCTTTTACCAGGTCCGCGAGAGGCTCTTGAGTGCGGATATGCTCGTACTAATGGCTCAAGGACTGGATGACGATGAAATCGATAGCCGGTTGGTCCTCATGGCAGGCACCACGACGCAAATGGCCGACGGAGTCGTTCTTAAACCGGGGATAAGCCGCAAGCTGCTGCAAGAATCAGTCGAGGCGTTTCAAGCTGGTCTGGTGGGCCGCTTTGCTCGAAGCATCGTTCCGATCGCTATGCGGGACAGGCGCAGTGAACGGACCAAATTTACCGTTACGTCTTGAACCTCAAATAATGATTTGAGTTTGATAACGCCCAAGGTAAGGGCATCCCTATTAAGTCCGACACAACCGCGCCGGGTGCGATTCGTTATGGACCTGCAACCGAAGATGACTCCACCTCTGACTAGGCCGCAACGGCACTGAAGCTCAATCGGCGTGCCGTTAATGTTCCGGTACCTCGGTGGCGTAGGACTCTCGACTGTTGCAGTAATCCGGCTGACAACACCTTCCACACCGTTTCAATCGCTTGCCAATTGGGCGGTCCGCCCCACCCCACCTACTTCCGGTAATACCGCACCTCAAAGGTGGTGCAGCCGATAGGCGAAGTGTATGGGCCGTGGGGCATGCCCGGCGGGCGGCAGGCGCTCATCCCGCTGGTGAATGTCTGCTTGATCGATTTGTCATGTAGTTCGCCCTCGATTATGTAGACCTCTTCCCAGAAGTCATGGGTGATCACTTCGTCGGTTTCCACCCCTGGCGAAAACCTGAGCATCCTGGTTGAGACCCCCGCCTCGGGATCGAAATTCAGAATCTTTTCCGTCATGCCTTCACCCGCCGCCCCGGAATCGGCGGCTACCGGCGTCCAAGACACGTTGTCATGGTGGAAAAACTCCCGTTCCTCTTTCGGCACTGTGGACCCTCCTCGTTTCTTAAGTGGGAATCAGGCCGCCGGCAACCGAGGCCAAATATCCTCTGCCGGCGGCAGGTAAGTTTACTACCACGCCGGTCTTCCTGAAGTCTTGTATCTGGTGTTGGGCAGGGCTAGCGGAACTTGGGCAGGACTTTGGAGCCAAAGAGGTCCAGAGCGCGCATGACTTCATCGTGGGTGGTGTTACCGGCTTGGATCATGAAAAAGAGCTGGTCCACGCCCAGGTTCGCCCACCGCTCCACACCCCGGCAGACCGAGTCAACGTCACCCCCGATGACGAGACCATCCTCGATCAGTTCGTCGTTCGATCTCTTAAGGATGGACTCGCGGACTCCCGGACGTCTCCCCGCCGCCTGTTGGCCCTCGTAATACTCACCGGCGTGGCCGCTGAACCGGACCTTCTGCAGTTCGGAATCGTTGTCGCCCGCGTACCACCGGGCCGCGGCGCAGGCCGTATCGCGGCCTACCGTGTAGTCCTTGGCGATGTTACCGATCGTGAACATCGCGATCTGGTGGTTGGCGTAGCCACCAACCGGAACGGCCCCAACCGAGGCTTCCCGATAGGCCCTTATGGAGGGTTCAACCTCGTCCGGCTCGGCGCCGTTGAACCCTAAGATTCCCAGTCCCTTCCGCGCCGCCTCTGCGTAAGTGGCGGGCTGGCTTCCGGCGACCCACAGCGGAGGGTGGGGCTTTTGGACCGGCTTGGGGACCAGATGGCGTTGGGGCAGGTCCGGGAACCACTTGCCCTGCCAACCGGGAAAAGGATCGTTTAAGAACATGGAGCAGATCACGTCCAATGATTCAGTCCACAGCTCCTTAGACTGGTCGGATGTGATTCCAAAGGCCTCTATATGGTAAGGAGAGGCGCCCCGGCCGGTGCCGAACTCGACCCTTCCGTCGGAAAGTAGGTCAAGGGTCGACACATATTCGACCACGCGGTAAGGGTGGTTGCAGGGAAGCACAACCACGCCCAGTCCCAAGCGGATGGTGGAGGTGCGTTGGGCCAGAGCCGCCAGGAACAGCTCTGGGGCCGAACTGTGGCCGATCTCCGGATAGAAATGGTGCTCAGTCTGCCAATAGTATTCAAATCCCACGGATTCGGCGTGCACGGCTTGCTCCATAGCCTCTTTGTAAAGCAAGACCTCCCCGTTCTCCAGCCATGGCTTGGGCATCTGGAGTTGATTGAAATAGCCGAATTTCATGGGACCTCCCAAAAGGTGTTGAGACTCACTAGACGCGTCCGTGGCGTAGAGCGCGGCCGGACAGCGCCCCCGTGTGCCGCCCCTGGTCCACCACTATCGTCCCGTTCACAAGCACGTATTCTATGCCAACGGGGAATTGCTTTGGCTCGTTGCGGGTGGCGGGAGACATCACGCTACCGGGGTCAAATACCACGATGTCCGCCTTCATGCCGTCGCGCAACATACCACGGTCTCGAATATCCAGGCGGAGTGCCGCCATGGACGTCATCTTGCGCACGGCCTCTTCAAGGGTCAATCTTCCCTCTTCACGTACGTAATCGGCCAAGATCGTTGGGAACGTCCCATAGGTGCGCGGGTTGGGGAATTCGCCCAATAGAACGGCATCGGTGCCTACCATGGTCCTGGGATGGGTCATGAAGTCGGGCAATGTCGTTGGGCTCGGTCCGGGTGAAACGTAGGAGATCTGAAGGTCTTCGTCCAGGAGCAGGTCGCAGATCGTGTCCACTTCCCCTTTTTTCATCATTCCCGCGATCTCAGCAATGGACTTCCCTTCATATCGGCGGTTATGGGGCTGCTTGAAATAGGTCAGCATAATTTCATTGAACGAGCCGGCGCGTGGGATTATCTCCTGCCGCAGCCGCTCCCGGCCCTCTGGGGAGCGCAGGACCCCTTTGAGTTTCGCCGGACCTCCATCAAAAGCCCATGGGGGAATCATGATCAGGAGACGTGTGCTGCTGTAGGCATACGGGAAGCAGTCCATGGTCACATCTTGGGCCCGGGCGACGGCGGAATCGACCAGTTCCAACAATTGCCTGGCGCTGCCGGGATGAGTCAGCTTCTGGTAGAAGTGGGTGAGATGACAGGGAATCTCGGCCTTCCGCCCGATCTCCAACGCCTCCTTCACGGGGTCCAGGAAACGGTCCCCCAGTGTGTTGCGCAGGTGGGTGTGATAGATCCCGCCCAGGCGCGCCGCTTCCCGTGCCAGCTCCACCAACTCGGCGGTGTCGGCGTAGCTTCCCGGTGGGTAGTCGAGGCCGGTGGAGAGTCCGAAGGCGCCCTCTTCCATGCCTTCCCGAAGCATCGCCTGCATGTTGGCCCGCTCGGCGTCCGTAGCCGGCCGTTCATCCCATCCCACGGCGCTGATGCGAAGGGGCGAATTCCCGATTATGTAGGCGATGTTGACGGCGACTTTGCCGTCAAACATGTCAAGATACTCGGCCACGGTGGACCAGATCCCCGGCAGCTTGGGAGCGCCGTCCAGTCCCGAGTTCAACTCGACGAACGCCAAAAAGTCCTCGTGAGAGGTGAACGGCGCGTAGGAATTGCCGTCTACTCCCACCAGTTCCGTGGTGATTCCCTGGCGCACCTTTGGGTGGTGTTCGGGTTCGGCCAGGATCATAAGACCGGAATGGGCGTGCACGTCGATGAACCCCGGGCAGACAACCTTGGAGCCGGCGTCGATGACACGGGCGGCCTCCGCGCCGGAAGGCTCCCCTCGGAAGATGTGGACCGTCTCCCCGTCCACGCCAACCGACCCGTAGAAGCCGGGATTTCCAGAGCCATCCACGATAAGCCCGTTGTTGATTAAAAGGTCAAGCAAGCTGTACCTCGCCTAGGGCTGAAATATGACGACACGTCAGGACCAACTACGGCTAGATTTCCCTTTCTCCTGAACAGGTCATGCGAAACGGACCTTCGCCCAGCCGGAGTCGAAGGGCGTGCTGAAGACACCGGTGGACTTCTTGTTCTTGAACATCCACTGCCCGTTCACCCGCACGTACTCTTCGTCGTCGATGCCCGCCCGCCACATGGCCCGCCCGCCGTCGCTCACCGTGCAGGGCATGAAAAGGTACCAGCGTGCCTTAGCCGTGTCTCCCGTAACCTCGATCTGCGCATTGAGGCTGTAATGGATGGCGAAAGTGAAAATCTTGGACGCGCCGCGGAAGAATTCGCGGATCGCCTCTCTGCCCTCGAAGCGGCCCAGGGGCCCACTCTCCCACACCGCATCCTCCACGAACAAGGCCGCTATCCCGTCTGGGTCGTAGTTGTTGTCGCACAGCTCGGCGTATCTGGCCTTGAGGTTCCGAATGGCGTCGGTATCCTCCAAAGTTCGAACTCGGCTTTCCAGTTCCTCAAGCCTGCCGATGAGGTCTGAATCTGTTTGAGCGGTCATTGTTTATTCTCTTGCCTCCGAGGGTTAATGGTGATGGCGACCCTAAACCAGGCCGGCGAGAGTCTCCGTCTGCCCATCCACCGTCGCCAGGTCCGGGAGCAATCTGAGAATCAGTCCGTCTTCATCGATGATCACCGCGGGCCGCCTCCCTTCGGCAGGGTTGGCCAGGTACCGTTCATCCCCGGCCTTCGACATGCCATAGGCTATGGCGATGGACCTCTCTGGGTCGAGAATCACCGGAAAAGGAAGACCTTCCGCCTCTACCCAACCCCGGACCGACTCTTGGTCCCGGTCATTGACTCCAAAGACCAAGACATTCTTCTTCGCGAAGTCTGAATAATTGTCACGGTACCCGTGGCTGTGGCGGGTTCAATTGCCGCCGCCCGGAGATGAGAAGAACCACAGCCAAACCTTCTTGCCCCTGAGGTCCGACAGCCGGACCTCATTGCCTGCGTGGTCTAAAGCCGCAAAATCCGGCGCCGGGTCCCCTTCTTTAAGCATCCGGTCCATCTCCTCAAGTCTGACTTGGTCGATTATAGCGGGGACAGGCGATGAGCGTGTGCTTATGGGAATCGCCCCTTCCGAACGGGACCAGAGCAGGTCATCACGCACCCCGCAGACGGCGAATCCCGGCGCGGATTTGAGCCACGATCAATGCTAATATGTAAATCTTCGCGGTGGGGCTGAAATCGGAATCCGCCATTCCAGTGACATGCGCCCATCGTTGGTCCGAGGAGGCCCAATCATGACCTACGTTGGCCAATCTGTCAGACGGTTCGAAGACCACAGGTTACTCACTGGTCAGGGCTCATATGTCGACGACATGAAGCTGCCGGGCCTACTGCACGCGGTGGTGCTCCGCAGCATCCACGCCCACGCCAATATCCGGTCCATCGACGTCAGCGCCGCCAGCCGCCTACCGGGCGTGGTCGCGGTCTTCACGGCAGCCGACATCCAAGACCTGGCCGTGGAGATACCAACCAGGACGAATACCGGCGCCGACGAATTCAGTCCCCCCAGGCACCCGCTCCTCGCGTCGGACAAGGTCTGTTACGTCGGCCAGGCCGTGGTTATCGTCATCGCGGAGGATGCGTACACCGCCGCTGATGCATTGGAGCAGATCGTGGTGGACTATGATGTCCTGCCCGCTATAACAGACCCTTACCTCGCCATGGAACAGGGCGCGGTGGTCATCCATTCCGACCAAGAGAGCAATGTGTCCCTCCGGTCGTTGAGCGCGGGAGGCGACCTCGATGCCGCTTTCGCCCAGGCCGATCATGTGGTGCGGCAGACTTACCAGGTCCAGCGGCTCGCCCCAGCCCCGATGGAGCCCCGGGGGCTGATAGTCGATTATGATTCCGATAAAGACCTGCTCACCGTCTGGGATTCCACACAGCATCCTCACGAAGTGCGCGAGCATCTGGTGCACCTGCTGGGAAGGACCGAAGAAGGGGTGCGTGTGGTCGCGCCCGACGTGGGCGGCGGGTTCGGCGAAAAGGCCAGCTTATTCCCCGAAGAGATCGTGATTCCATACCTGGCCATCCTCTTGGGCCGGCCCATCAAATGGACCGAGAACCGCCAAGAAAACATGACGGCGTTCCACGGCCGAGGACACAGCGTTGAAGTGGAGGCGGCGGTCAAGTCCGATGGCACGATCTTGGGAATCCGGGTGAACATCGTGGCCGACCTCGGCGCCTATTTCTTTCTTTCAACGCCGACAGTGCCGGTCTTGACCACCCACCGGCTGACGGGCCCCTACCGCACTCCGGCGATGAGTGTTGAGGTGCAGGGCGTGGTGACCAATAAGCCGCCGACCGGGGCCTACCGCGGGGCCGGCGGGCCGGAAGCCGCTTTCTGCATGGAGCGCACCATCGATCTGATCGCCCTCGATCTCGACCTGGACCCGGCGGAGGTCAGGAGAAGGAATTTCATCCCGCCCGATGCGTTCCCTTACGAAACCCCAACCGGGATCACCTACGATTCCGGGGATTACGCAACCGCCTTTGCCCGGGCGCTGGAGCTCTCGGAGTACGACAGTTGGCGGGAGCGGTCCCGCAACCAACCCAACGATGGAGATTCCCTGATCGGCGTGGGTCTGGCCACCGTGGTCAAGGGGTCTGGGGCCAAGGTCATCACGCTGTCCGAGCACTCCAGGGTGATCGTGGACCAGTCGGGAGAGGTGACGGTCCATACTGGAGTTTCGCCCCATGGACAGGGCACCGAAACGATCTTTGCTCAGATGACCGCGGACATGCTTGGGGTGACCCCCGCGGACGTGCAGGTGCTGCACAGCGACACCGACATCCTTCCGGCCGGAGGGGGCACGGGCGCCAGCCGAGGCCTTATCGCCGGCGGAACTTCGTTGCAGTTGGTCTTGGAAAAGGCGCATGAGAAGCTGACCGCCATCGCCGCTCATCTGCTCGGTTGCCCCCAGGAAGATGTGGTCCTTCGGGACCGTTTCGCTTTCAGCAGCCGTGATCTCCAACAGACCGTTCCGTTCGCCCGATTAGCAGAGGCCGCTTACACCGAGGAACTCCTTCCGCCCGGCCAAGAGCCCGGCCTGGACTTCCAGGGGAGCAACACGCTGGGCAAAAGCCCCTACGCCTTCGGCGCGCACGTAGCGGTGGTGGAGGTTTCACGGGAGACCGGGGCCATCAAGATATTGAAATACGTGGGGGTCCACGACGCGGGCACGCTGATCAATCCGATGCTGGTCGAGGGCCAGGTCCACGGCGCGGTCGCCCAGGGTATCGGGCAGGCTTTGTTGGAAGACATGGCCTACGACTCCGACGGACAGCCATTGGCCGGCAGCTTGATGGACTATGCGCTGCCGCGAGCGGACAATATGCCGACTTTCACCTTCGAAACCATGGAAACGCCCTCCCCCATAACCGCATTGGGCGTGAAGGGCATCGGCGAATTACCGACCCTTGCCGCGCCCCCGGCGGTGGTCAACGCCGTGATGGACGCACTCTCCCAGACGGGGATACGCCACATCGACACCCCTTTAACCGCCGAAAAAGTGTGGCACGCACTCCACGACAGCGCTCCGTGACCCGTGGGCCGGGTTTTGGCGACCGAAATTCGCGGTGTTTGAATGTGGGTCTTCTTGCCAGGACTGCGCTAGAATAACCGGGAACCTGTAAACAACGTTTGCACCGGGTGGAAGATTTGTGACACCCAGCAATCACGGAGGAACTACGATGGCAAAAACGATGGACTTTGGACTATTCGACACCTGGAACGCCGTATACGCCGGCGGCAGCATGCCCTGGGACCCCAAATTCGAAGGTGGGGAGCTTCTGGAATCGGAGGCTTACACCAAGAATTTCGAGCAAGTCGACTTCATCGAATCCGCGGGCTGGGACTATATCTGGCTTGGCGGAGGGCACTTCTCCACCCAAGCCAGCATGGACCCGCAAGTCCTGATGCTGGCGGCCGTCATCGCCGCCCGGACGAAGAACATCAAGATCGGATCGTCCATCCACCGGCCGCTGATGAAGCTGGCCGGGGAGGAATTGTCCGAACGAGCGCTGCCCCACGAACGGTACGCCTTCGACAACCTGATGCTGGACGACCCCTTCCAGACCGCCGAACAGGTCTCCATAGTGGACCAGGTCAGCCAAGGGCGGTTCATCTACGGCGCGGGAGCCCGGTCTCGCGGCTCCGACGAACGCCGGGATTACTTCTTCGAGTTCCTGGAAGTCATGAAGCAACTCTGGACGGAAGACCACTTCTCCGGATTCGAGGGCAAGTACTACAACTACCCTGCGTTCTACGAGAACTACCTATCCATCCCCAAGCCCTACCAGAAGCCGTATCCCGAGATGCTGCTGCCCGTGGACAGTCAGGAGAGCTTCGTCCCCATGGGGACCTTGGGTTACAAGATCGCAATCGGGGCAGGTAGCTCCACCCACAACATCCGCGGCACCACGATCTTGCGGGAAGACGTGAAGAGCTACCGCAAGGCCTGGAAAGACGCTGGTCACCCGGGCGAGCCGACCACCGTGGTCCGCATTCCCACTCTGTTGGCAGACACGAAAGAGGAGGCCGAACGCCTGAGCGACGAGCTTATGGTCCTCGCCAGGAAATACTTCAGCGGTAGGATCGGTATCGGCAGCACCGACGCAGGCTCCGCCAGCCCCGAGACCACCGAAGAGGTAAACCTCTTTGGCACCGCCGAAGAAGTGGTCGACAAGATCGAAGACCTCCGGGAGACTTACAGCACCGACGAGATCATGTTCGAAGTCAACTGGACGTCATCGGTCCCCCGCGAGGTGGTCATGAACACCATGCGGATCCTGACTGACAAGGTGATTCCCAAATTCAAGTGACGCAGCGGACCTGGCAAAGGTATTTAAAAAAATCCCGACCGGAATAAGAAGTCCCCTCATCCGAGGGGGCTTCCCTTGTTCCTGACACCTCGCCGGCGTGGCCCCGGTCCACGACTCCCTGGTTGCCAGGGTGCTCCCGTGTGGTTATCATCACCCGGTCGCCGAGACGCCGAATCCAAATCACAGGGTCACGGGCAGGAACGGAGCCATGCTTTCAACGACGGTTGCCGAATACGTTGTCAAGACCGGGGACCACCAGACTTTCTACCTGGCCGCCGGCCCGGCCGATGGACCTCTGATCATCTTCGTGCACGGCTGGCCGGAACTAGCCATCAGTTGGCGCCACCAACTCCCCTGCTTCGCTTCGCTGGGGTTCCGGGCCATCGCGCCGGACCTGCGGGGATACGGCCGTTCAACCATTTATGACCGGCATGAAGATTACGCTTTAGAAAACGTGGTCGCCGACATGACCGGCCTACTGGACGCTCTGGGAACAGAAAAAGCGGTCTGGGTCGGCCACGATTGGGGGTCTCCGGTGGTCTGGAGCATCGCCAGCCACCACCCGGAGCGGTGCCACGGCGTCGCCAACCTTTGTGTTCCCTACTACACATTGGAGCGAGGCCTGGACGCCTGTGTCGGTCTGATCGACCGGGACATCTATCCTGAAAGTGAATATCCCCTGGGTCAGTGGGAGTACCAAGGCTTCTACGAGGAGAATTTCGCCGCCGCCATCGCGCCCTTCGACGCCAACCCCACGAATGCGGTCAAGGCCCTATTCCGCGGCGGCGACCCTGGCGGCAAAGTTAAACCATCGCGCACGGCTTATGTGCGACGGGACGGTGGCTGGTTCAGGGGCGCGGCCGAACCTCCGGACGTGCCCCGCGACGCCGAAGTGATCAGCGAAACCGATCTATCTGTTTATGCCGCCGCTCTGTCCCGCAACGGATTTTTCGGTCCCAGTTCCTACTACATGAACCATGCGGCTAACGCCGCCTATGCCGATCGAGCGGTGAACGGCGGTCTGCTGGAGATGCCGACACTCTTCATCGCCGCTGAATACGATTTTACCTGCGAATGCATAACCTCGCGCCTCGCGGAGCCGATGCGAGGGCATTGCACCGATCTGACGTCCAAGGTCGTGCAGAGCGGACACTGGATGGCCCAAGAAAAGCCGGTGGAGGTCAACGCCGCCCTGGCTCATTGGCTGGCCACGTCCCTGTCCGATGTCTGGCCCAAATAAATTTCACTAACAGAGGAGCAACAACATGGAGATCGAGAACAAGCTGAAAGCGATGGGTCTGGAATTGCCTGCCGCAGGCACGCCACCTTCCGGACGCGCGGGGGCGGTCAGAATTGGCAACATCCTGTTCGTCGGCGGACACACGTCTGGACCGGACCATAGAGGGAAGCTGGGCGCGGAGATCACCGTGGAGCAGGGTTACGAGGGAGCGAAAGAAGCCTGCCTGGCCTGCTTGGCCGATGTGAAAGCCGTCATCGGCGACCTGGACAAAGTGAAACGGGTGGCCAAGCTGCTCTGTATGGTCAACTGCGTCCCCGATTTCGGCCAGCAACCCCTGGTCGCCAACGGAGCAACAGACCTCCTCAGCGAGCTATACGGCGACGCCGGCGCCCATGCCAGGTCCGCCGTCGGCATGAGCGCCCTTCCCAACCAGGCGTGCATCGAGATCGAGATGATCTTGGAGATTGAAGATTAACCCAGCCGCCGCTCAGGTGCAGGCCTGACGCCGATGCGCAGCCACACGACCGCCGCGCCATATGCCGGTGGTCGAATGGGTCACGAAACAGCCCCCGGGTTTTGAACCCGGGGGCTGTTTTTCCCCATCAACAATCTCGGTGTGGCTGGTGGGTCTCGCTCACCGGCACTTGAGCGATTTTTCCGGGCTAATCGGCAGCCAGTACTTCGCTTACATTCACGCGTAGGTCCTGCTCCAGGCTAGCCTTCATGGTCTCACTGAGGACACCGCACTTGTGCAGGTTGTTGACCAGGGTGGTGTGCATCTCTTTCTTGAAGAGGGAGCGGAACATGGCGAAATCAGCGCTCTGCGCCTTCTCTTTGCGCAGCTCACGGATCTCTTTGATCTCGGCTTTGTTGAAGCCCATGTCCAGATAGGCTTCCTTGGGGAAGCCTCCGGTGAGGGTGTTGCGCAGGAAGTAGATGGTGAATTCCTCCATCTCCTGGCGTTCCTGGGCGTCCATCTCTTTGACCTGCTCCGGGAGGCTGAGCATCCCGAACCCCATGTGCCGCGCCTCGTCCCGCAGTATCATCTTGCAGCCATAGCGCAGCAACTCGTCCTTGGCGGTTTCCGACAGCATCTTGAACAACGCCACGGCGAAGGTCTCGCCCACGAGTTGGAGCCCGATGGTCTTTATATACCAACGGGGGTCGGACAGGATGTAATCGAAGAGTTCTTTCCCGGCCGACGCCTGCTCATAGACCTTTCCTACCCGTTCACCCAGGTAGCGCTGGAAAAACTCCGTGTGGCGGGCCTCGTCCATGACCTGTGTGGCCATAAAGTATTTGGCGTCAGCCGTCGGCAGAACATTGGCCAACTGCCCGCAGACCAATACGGCGCCGTGCTCGCCGTGGAATAACTGGCTGAGTCTCCAAGCCGAGAAAAGGCGGTTCATCTCCCCCTTTTCTTTTTTGTTCATCTTGTCCCAGAACTTCGTCCCGTGGATGTCGATGAGGCCGTCGGCAACGAACCCCTCTTCCATGTCGACCGGCTGCTTCCAGTCGATATCGACGGAGACGTTCCATTGGTCCCGCTTGGCGTTCTCGTAAAGGCGCCGCATGTCTGGCGCCTCGGGTTCATGGTCCCGGAGATAAACCGTATCGTAGTCCGTGTGCACTATGCGGGCGCCGTCAGGAATCTGTTCCACAGCAGGCCTCCGTTGTGTTGCTGAAATATGGCTCTATGATTACCAGGGTCAGGTCCCGATTGATTGCGGATGATTAAGATTAGTTGGTAGTATACCAAAACATTTTAACGCGTTCCAAATGGAATTTTCTCCTTCAACGAAACGTTGCACCGGTGATTGACGACGGTAGGCAGGTCCGTGCCCGTGCAACGTAAATCACCCGAATCAAGGGTGTAATAGGAGGGCAGTTATGAATTGGCGCGATATGGCCGGCGGCAAGCTCATGACCCCGGCTGAAGCCGTCTCGGTGGTTAAACCAGGCGATCAGGTGATGGTCGGCATCATCAATTGCACGCCGTATACGCTGTGCGAAGCCCTCTACGAGCGGCGGGGTGAGCTGGAAGGCGTCCGGATCGACCACCCGGCGCCGCTCTTCTCTTGGGTGCGCGACGGAGATGAGGACGTTTTCGAACTGCACGACCTCTACGCAACCCCGTTCGACCGGGATATGGTCAACGAGGGACGCGTGGCCTACCTCCCCACGGCCGTGTGGCGCGATGGAGACCTGCCCCCTGGTTTCTTGCAGGACCCGGACGTTTTCTTGGTTCCGGTCTCGCCTCCCGACGCCAACGGCTACTGCAGCTTCGGGCCGGGCGTATTTTTCTCCCCAACCTACTGCCGGAATTCCAAGATTGTGATCGCGGAGGTCCACGAGAACTTCATCAGGACCGGTGGGGAGAACTTCGTCCATATCTCACAGATCGACCGGATGTGCGAAGCGGAACAACCTACAGGCACCATGCCGGTGGCGCCGCGCACGGACGAAGAGGAACTGGTGACCGAGGTGGTCGGCACGCTGGTCGCGGCCGAGTTGATCAACGACCGGGACACCATTCAGATCGGCATCGGCACCATAGCTTCGGCCATGGCCGCATTCCTAGGCGAGAAGCAGGACTTGGGCATGCAGACCGAGATCATCACGGGAGGCGTGGCGCAGCTGGTCGAGCAAGGGGTGGTCACCGGAAAGTACAAGACGCTGCACCGTGGCAAGGTAGTTGCCAGCATCGCCCTCGTTCCCGAGGAAGAGTTGGCATATATCGATGGCAACCCGATTTTCGAACTCTACGAATTCGGCTACGTGGACGACGTACGCTACCTTTCACAGCAGGACAACCTAGTCGCCATCAACAACGCTCTTCAGGTGGACTTGACCGGCCAGATCGCCTCCGAGACCATCGGTCCCAAGGTCTGGACCGGCGTGGGTGGACAGACCGCCTTTTCCATCGCCGCCAACTATTCCCGCGGCGGCCGCTGCATATCGGTGCTACCCTCCAGCAGCATAGTCAACGGAGAGCGGGTTTCCCGCATCCTGCCCATGCTTTTGGAAGGCGCGGTGGTCACCGTTCCTCGGACCATGGTCGATTACGTTGTTACCGAACACGGCATAGCCCATCTCCGGGGCAAGACGGTCAAAGAGCGTGCCGGCGAGCTGATCGCGATCGCCCATCCCGATTTCCGCGCCGACCTGAAAAACGCGGCCAACAAGGCCTATCGATTGGGCCTCTGATGGGCGCCGGCGCCTACAGGCAGATGCAATTGTAAAACGGATGGAGGCGGTTCGATGGCTTATTACATTTATGTCTCACTACAAGACGATGACAAGATATTGGTCCTCGGCATGGATCCCGGGACCGGAAAATTAACCGCCATGGCAGAAGTGCCCGCGGCCGGCGGCCCATCATCTTCGGCGATCAGTCCGGACAGGAAGACCTTTTACCAAGGCCATCGCAATAGTCAGGAAATATCTAGCCACCGGATAGACCCAGACACCGGAGGGCTTACGGAGATCAGCAAGGTGTCCGTGGAAGCCGCTCCAACTTTTCTGTCGACAGACCGCAACGGCCGATTCCTGCTCTCAGCCTATTACCAAGGCGCCCACGTGGCGGTGCATCCCATCGAGGATGACGGGTCGGTGAGCGGTCCCACCATCGAATGGCTGGAAACAGCGCCTGCCGCCCACGCAATTCAGACCGACCGTTCGAACAAGTTTGCCTTCGTGCCCCATATCGCTCGCTTGAACGACAGCGTGATGCAACCTCCCGGAGACGCCCTTGGACCCAATGTGATCTTCCAGTTCCGGTTCGACGAAAAAACCGGAAAGCTCAGCCCCAACGCACCTCTCAAGGTGGAGCAGAAAGAATTCCTTGGTCCCCGTCACTTTTGCTTCCATCCAAACTTGGATGTCGTCTACTTTTCCGACGAACAGGGAGGCAGTGTGACCGGCTATCGTCTGGATACTTCGGCCGGGACCCTGTCGGCTTTCCAAACTATAACCACCTTGCCCGAGGGTTTTTCCGGAAGAAATACCTGCTCCCAGATCCAGATCACACCATCAGGGAGATTCTTGTACGTTCCCAACCGGGGCCACAACAGCATCGCCGGATTTTCCCTGGATGCCTCCTCTGGGGGGTTGACCGGCATCGGGCAGACGCCGACCGAAGCTGTTCCCAGCGCGTTCAGCTTGGACCCCGATGGTGGTTTCCTGTTCGCGGCCGGTTCGGAGTCAGACCGTCTTGCTTCATACCGCATCGACCCCGGCACGGGTGGGCTAACCCCCCTCGAGACTTACGCGGCGGGCAAGCGGCCCATGGGGGTGCTGATTGCAAATCTTGGTGGATAGTCTCATCGTAGGAGCTGCTCGTGTTGTCACGGGTCCAGCCGGGCCAACTGCGCCGTAGCTAGCGATAACCGTATTCCGGCAACGATCTAGGAGAGGTCCCGCATGAAATTCCTGGCCATGACACTCATCGCATACGCCCCGGACCCAGTCACCGGGATACTGCCGTCCACCACGGACCGTTTGCGCGCGGTGGTGGAAAACGCGGTCATCGCCGAAGAGTTGGGCTTCGACGGGTATGGGGTCGGGGAACGGCACGAGCGGCCCTTCCTCTCGTCGTCGCCGCCGGTCATTCTGAGCCACATCGCCGCACGGACCTCGACCATCAGGCTATTCACCACGGTGACCACATTGAGCCTGCTCGATCCGGTGCGGGCATTCGAGGATTACGCGACGCTCGACCACCTCAGCGGAGGCCGGCTGGAACTCATGATCGGCAAGGGCAACGGCGCGGCCCAAGCCCAGCTATTCCATGTCACTGAGGAGGACCAATGGGAGCGCAACCGCGAGGGTTACGAGCTATTCCGCCGGTTGTGGCGGGAGGACAAGGTGACCTGGTCCGGCCAGTTCCGCCCGTCTTTAGATGAAGCGGAAACCTGGCCTCGCCCGTTGCAGCAACCGATTCGCGTCTGGCACGGCAGTGCCACCAGCCAGGCGTCGGTGGAGCTGGCCGCCAAGTGGGGAGACCCGCTATTCTCGGCGAATGTCACCAATCCCATTGAGCCTTACGCCGCACTGGTCCGTTACTACCGGGAACGCTGGGTGTACCACGGCCGCGATCCGGAAGACGCCTTGGTTGGAGCGGGCACAGCCGGATACTACGCCGCCAAGACTTCCCAGGACGCCATCTCGACATACCGCCCGGTCTTCGAGGCCCGGCAGGCGGCGTTTCGTAGGCAGGGTATCCCGCCGGTGTTCCACTCGCTCGAGGATGCGATCGAGCGCAGCTCGGCATTGATCGGCAGCCCGCAACAGATTATTGAGAAGGTGCTTCGGTATCACGAGCAGTTGGGGCACGAGGTGCTTAACCTGAACGCCGATGGGGCCGGCCTGACCCGGGCGCAGCACCGTGCGACGCTGGAGTTGTTCCAGAGTGAAATAGCACCGGCACTGCGCCGCGAGATTCCGAGCCGGCCTTTTCCGCCGGCCGTTGCGTGAGTTTCCCGAGTCCAACCACACGGCCTTCGAGTCACTGCGTCGCCAGCGGCCTCCACCAGATCACTGTCAGCAGCCCGTAGCGCGGGTCTCCGCTGCTCCCTTAGAGTTACTTCGGCAACCGGCCCATTTAGACCACCAGAAGCTCCTCAACTTTGCCCCTGGCCGGAGCCAAAGGAGCGGCTGCCGTGTTAGCCAACGCCCAGACCTGTGCGGTCATCGGCCTGGACGGGTTCATTGTCCAGGTGGAAGTGGATATCTCCCCGGGCTTACCCGTCTTTAACATCGTCGGACTCCCCGACGCCGCGGTCCAGGAAGCCAAAGAACGGGTGCGGGCCGCCCTGCGCAACAGCGGCTGCGAGTTCCCCCTCCGCCGGATCACCGTGAACCTGGCCCCAGCCGACCTGAAGAAGGAAGGCCCGGCCTACGACCTGCCCATCGCCGTTTGCATGCTGCTGAGTTCGGGACAGATCGACTCGATCCCAGACGGAGCTGTGTACTTGGGAGAGCTTTCTCTGGACGGGGCCCTGCGCCACACGAAAGGCATCTTGGCCATGGTGTCGGTGGCACGCGACCAGGGCTACACTTCAGTCTTTGTCCCCACCGCCGACGCCGGCGAAGCATCTTTGGTGGAGGACATGCAGGTCTATCCGGTCTCCAGTTTGAAACACCTGATCGACCACCTGCGCTGCGAGGAAGAGATAGCGCCGCTGGACGACAACGTGTGGCAGAGCATGGACGACACCGGCGGCCAATACGAGATGGACCTGGCCAACGTCCGGGGG
>JADFPD010000145.1 GCA_022562475.1 Chloroflexota bacterium
TCCGACTCCCGGCTGCGTATCCGGTTCAGGATCGACGGTATCCTTCACGAAGTCATGAACCTGCCATTGGACATGCACCCCACGATCATCAGCCGCCTGAAGATCATGTGCGGCATGAACATCGCCGAACGGCGTCGTCCCCAGGACGGCCAATTGACCTTTGAAGTCATGGACCGCACCGTGGATGTACGCGTCGCCATCAGTGGCACCGTGGCCGGCGAGATGTCGGTCCTGCGCCTATTGGACGACAAAAAATTCACCCTGCTCTCCCTGGACCAGTTGGGCTTCCGGCCCGACACGGAAGAGTCTTTCCGGAAGCTGCTCCGCCTGCCCTACGGCATGGTGATCGTCTGCGGACCTACCGGCTCCGGCAAGAGCACTACCCTCTATGCGTCGGTGCTGCAGATGAACCGTATTGAGAACAAGATTATCTCCATCGAAGACCCGGTGGAATACCACATGGCCGACGTGAACCAGATGCAGGTAAACGTCGAGGCCGACATCACGTTCGCCTCCCAACTCCGCAGCATCCTTCGGCTGGACCCCGACGTTATCCTGGTCGGCGAAATCCGAGACCAAGAAACTGCTCTGATCGCCACCCAGGCGGCCTTGACCGGTCACTTGGTCCTTACCACTCTCCACGCAAACGACACCGTTTCCGCCCTGATCCGGCTCAAAGAGTTGGGGGTCCCACCCTATCTGGTGGCATCTTCGGTGGCTGGCATCGTGGCCCAGCGGATGGTCCGGGCGGTGTGCCAAACATGTATGACCCTAACCGACCGGCCGGTGGCCGAGCAGCAGGCCTACCAAGCGGAGATGGGTGGGAATCAAACACGGTTCCAATACGGATCGGGATGTAATGCCTGCGCCCAGACCGGCTACGTCGGACGTATCGGTGTTTTCGAAGTGCTCAACATCTCGGACGGGATCCGGCATATATTCTTGGAAGATGCTCCCCGCCATGAACTCTTCAATCAAGCGGTAAAAGAGGGAATCATTCTGCTGCGGAAGGACGGCATGATGAAAGTTCAACAAAATTTGACCACTCCATACGAAGTGATGCGAGTGATGTTCAGTCTGGAATAAACCCCCAAGATTAATCTGCTATGCAATATAACTACGTCGCTTACACCTTGGAAGAGGGCCTCCACAAAGGCAAGATCGAAGCGGACTCCGAAGGCGAAGCCAGAGGCGAAGTGATTCGCCAGGGATATAAGGTCCTCCGCATCTCACCCGCCCGCCGCATGCCTGGGCTCGAGGAGATGTTCCCCTCTCTCTTCAAGGTAAAGACCGGCGAGTTGGTCCGGTTCTCCCGTCAGCTAGCAACCATGGTCCGCGGCGGCAGCAGCCTGCAGCGCGCCCTAGAGATGCTGGAACTGGAAACCAACAACCGCGTCATGAGGCGGGTGTTGGGCAGCGTTCGAAAGACCATAGACCAGGGTGGAAGCCTCTCCGCGGCATTTGCGGAGTTTCCACAGGTGTTCAGCACCCGCTATACCTCCGTTGTGGAAGTGGGGGAACATACCGGAGGCCTGGCCGATTCTCTGGAGCAGTTGGCTGAAACCTTGTCCAGGGAGCACGAGGCGGTGCAGAAGTTCAAACGCACCATGATGATGCCGGCGTTCACCATGGGAGCGTCGCTCGCCATGCTGGTCCTGATGATGACGGTGATGCTGCCCCCCCTGCTCAACGCCTTTGAAAGCCGGGGCACCGAGGTTCCTTTGATCACCAGGATCGCCATGGCGATCATCAACGCCTTTTCGGACAATCTGCTCTACATCGGGGCGGCAATCGTAATCGTTGGCGTGACAGTCGCGGTCATTCGCCGTATACCACGGACAAAGTACATCCTTCACCTGTTGATAACCCGTCTGCCTATAGTTGGCGACTTGATCGTCACCCGGGAGATGGCCCAGTTCTCCCGCACCAACTCCATGCTGCTTGAAGCTGGGGTGCCCTTGGCCAGGTCTCTTCCGCTGGCCATTAGCGGCTGTAAGAACCTGGCATTATTGCGGGCCTTCAACGCCGGCGAAGATAGTCTGTTGAGCGGTCATGGCTTCGCCGCGGAGGTGGGGCGTTATCCGGTGATACCAAGGCTGTGGGTGGAATTGGTGTCCGTAGGAGAGGAGAACAACGTCATGGGGCGGACCCTTTCCGACCTGGCAACCGCCTACGAGAACGAGGTAGAGAACCGGCTAGGATCAATCATAGCCCTGTTGGAGCCGGCGTCCACATTTGTCGTCGGCGGGGTGGTCTTATTCATTGCCCTCTCCATGTTCTTACCCATATACTCCGGAATGGAGGATCTGGGATAGCCGCCTCGTTCATCTAGTTGAACGCACCGTAGCTTAGATCGGTCGCAACTCTTTGAAGGATGCACGGCTAGATCGGATGTACGGCAGGGCGCATGGAACGAGCAACTCAACAATTCCGGCATCTACTAGCCACGTCCCGGCCATGGATCATCGTCGCCGTGCTGGTGGCGCTAGGCCTTTTCCTTTATTTCGCGGGCCAGGGAGTCCGCTATTGGCAGCTTACCGGGAACAATTCCACCGTCCGGGACGATATCGTCCGTCTGGAGCGGGCCACTGGACCATTGCCGGCTAGTGCGAAAGAACAAGAAGCCAAGTTGGAGGCCAAAACCCTCCAAATCGAAGCTTTACGCCAGTTATTTGACTACCCGTCCACCGATACACTGATGACGATCGTGTCGGACACCGCCGGAATCACCGGCCTCGACCTGGTCTCAATGACTGCGGAAGACGTCGTGATCGAACCACGTGGAAAACTCCAATATCGTGTTCGGCCCATCTCGGTGATTGTGAACGGACCAACAGCCAAGGTCCGCGAATTTCTGTCTGTCCTCTATGACCGGGTGCCCGTGGTCGTGGCCTCCAACGCCAGGATGGTGAACTTGGACAACTCTCCATCAACCCAGATCCAGCTGCGGTTCTACCTGTCGCCGGAACCTATACCAGAGGAGATCGAGGAGACCTCCGGATGATTGGTCTCCGCCGATGATCATTGGGCAGGCATTGAACGGCGCAATCCGCTCGACCTATCTGCGCGTCACCCTTCCATTTAGGGCCGCATTCCGCATGCTGTTCCAGGGCGCACGCAGATTCATCTGGGCAGTGGGGCGGCTCGGCGCGGAGATCAGCGCTTACGTCTTATTTGTAATCCTAGCCACAGGCCGCGGCGTCCGGCGCGCGGTCCAATTCGTCGGCTCGGCCATCGCGTCGGCGTTTAGGTTCGCGATCAACCTGCCGATCAAGGTCCTACAAGGCATCCTGGCCTTGGGCCGGCGCGCGTTTCTGATGGCCGTTTCCGCCATTACCTCGGTCTACAGATCTGTGGTTTTCGTGTTGGCCAAAGTCGGACGATGGATCAAAAATGGGACCTTGTCAATCATGCGGACCTTCAGGAGATCTATGGTCTGGATCGGGCATGTGATCGCCACAGTGGCGACGATGCCGTTCAGGCTGGCCGCGATGGCCTACGTCGCGGTCCGGCGCTCCACCGGGTGGGTGTCCAGGCGATTGACGGATTCCATCGCCGCCGGGTACCGGGCCCTCGTTTTCAGCGCCGCAGCCACCTCCATGACCCTGAGCATGGAAGACGGCCACGCCCGTTTACTGGTCCTAAAGGGGGACCGAATCATCGCCTGGCGCTCGGGCCAGATTGGAAAGCCGCCGGAGGTGTCCGCGCCGGTCTCGGAAGACGGCGCGGAGCCTGAGGAAAGCGCCGCTGCGCCGGTTTACGATCCTTTGGGGTCCCTCCTTGAAGGTCTGCCCGCTCGAAGTAAACGGGTGGTAGCCGATCTCCCGTTACACGTGCCGCTACTGCGGCATATTCCCCTGCCGGATGTTAAAGGGCGGTTCTTGAGGGAAATCGTCAACACCGAAGTATTGAACTCCGTCCCGTTCTCACAGGATGAAGTGGATATCCAGTGGCGTATCGAGCAGGGCGAAGATATCAGAGAAGCCTCGGTTATCGCCATTCCCAGGGAGCGTATGGACGGGCAGATCAAGATCCTCCGCGGCTCCCGGCTCGCTCCATCGGCAGTCTATTCAAAAGCCGCTTCGTTGGCCGTCGCCGTGGCGCGCGCCAATGTTTTTATCCTGCACATGACTCAGGCTCAAACGGCAGTGATATTGGTGCGCGAAGGCGTCACGAGAATCGTGCACCGGCTTGAACTTCCAAGGGACCTCAATGGGCAAGTGGAAGCCATCGCCATGGGGGTTGGGCAGGTCGCCGGATACCACCGCTCGCAGCGCCCTGACGACGATGTAGGCAGTCTACCCATCGTCGTGACCGGCGAACTTGACCAAGTTGAGGAGCTTGTGGGGCTGCTTGGAACGGCTCTGGACCGCCCGGTCCTTCCCTTTGAACCGGACCTGGATTGTCCTCAAGGATTTGATTCTGCCGAGTTCGCCTCGAATATCGGCCTCCATCTGGTTTCCCATTCCAAGAAAGCAACCAAGGTAATCTCGGCGCAGAACGTCCTGCCGGAGCGCCACCGGCCCAGGCCGCTTCCAGTGGTGCCAACGGCTGTATTCGCCGGCCTCCTGCTGTTGGCATTTCTGGCGTTCAATGTTGGGGGGTGGGTCTCAGACATTGCTGGAGAATCGGGTCCATTGAACGCTAGGTTGGATATCAGAGAGGAGCAAGCCCGCGACTACCGCTTGGCGATAGCGCGGCAAAACGTCATCACCCAAAGGATCGCCGACGCGGATGTGGAAGCCCTAGGCCTGGTTAACAACCTGGAATCGTTTGAGAAAGAGATGGGGACCTTGTTGTCCCGACTCAGCGACATCACCACCAACGCCGGGTTGTCGAATGTAGACCTAACCCGGTTGGTCCCCTTACCGGAAGGTTTCTCCGTGTCCGGCAGCGCCGACAGATACTCGGACGTGCTGGAATACGCCGCTTTGATGAGAGATTCGCCCAACTTCCAAGACGCCACCGTCCTCCAGGTCGCCGAAGCCACCGGATCAAGGTTGGGATTCACAGTAGTAATCACCATCGCCGCGTTTGATGACGAGGTGGGAGAAGGAGTTGAAACCCAGGGCCGGAGTCCATAGACCGGTATTGAACGCTCGCGGCCGAGTCCGTCTTTCCATCCGTGATCGGCCCTCGTCCGGCGCTTTCCGAATCCTCCTTGGATCTGGTTATCGACTAGGAAAAGTGGTTCGTTGAGTAGACCGGCAGCCGGGATTGATGACCAGCGCATATGCTAGACTAGACCTGTTAACTGGATAGGGATTCGGCATGCTGGCCATCTCAGGATTGAGGCTTATTATCGGGGAGATTCATCCAGTCGGATCAAAGCGGCAGAATCGCGGCCGTTACTAATTTGCAGACAGATAATCTGGCCAACCTACGTCTGATCTAACCCGGCGAAATGAGGGCCAACTAGGAGACGAAGACGAATGCGAAATATTCTGAAAAAAACCCTGGGCAGGGGATCAGAAGACCAAAAGGGGTTCACCTTGATTGAACTGCTGGTCGTTGTGGGCATTATCGTCGCTCTAGCCGCTGTCATAGTGCCCCTGGTTATTCAGTTCTCGGGCCGCGGCGACACCGGAGCCGCCAACGCTGAGTGGGACGCCATCCAGTCCGCGATCGACACGATGATGGCCGATAATGCCCTGTTCGCCGTAACCGCCGGAGCTTCCGCCGCCTTCATCACCGATAGCTTTGACTTCGACGCCGGCACCGGCAACCAGAACCTATCGACCTATCTGCGCGACCCGACCACCACCTATTGCTATACCTGGGCCGCTTCAGGCAGGATACTTACCCAAGTATCCGCCACCAGCGGAGGCGCCTGTCCATAAACGACAGCTTAAACCGCGAACGATGGCTTCAATCGCCGGGGGCTGGGGCTGGGCTTGGCCCAGTTGGCTCCTGGCGATTTGCTTACAGGCCCTCCGTTCTGAACATGACTCGCATCGCCCCGGAAGTCCTTGATGACCCGATTTTCAACACTCATCAATCGGTCTACGAAAAAACTGGCAGACCGTTTCCG
>JADFPD010000057.1 GCA_022562475.1 Chloroflexota bacterium
AACGACACCCGGACAACGTTGTTATCGGGCTGTTGGGCCGTGAGGGTCTGCCCTGAGGTCTGGGCGTGGAAACGCAGTTGGTGGGACCTGGGGTCCTTGGCGCCAAAGGTATCCTGCATCTCTTTGGCCCAGATGCGGCGGGCCGCCCGGAACTTGCCCACTTCTTCAAAGAAATTGTTGTGGGAGTTGAAGAAGAAACTGAGTCTGGGGGCGAACTCATCCACCTTCAGGCCCCGGTCCAGGGCATGGCGGACATACTCAAAACCGTCGGCCAATGTGAAAGCCAGTTCTTGGATGGCGTTGGACCCGGCCTCCCGGATGTGGTAGCCGCTGATGCTGATGGGGTTCCAGCGCGGTATGTGGCGCGTGGCGTATTCCACGGTGTCCGTCACCAGGCGCATGGAAGGCCCAGGCGGGAAGATGTATTCGTTCTGAGCGATGAATTCCTTGAGTATGTCGTTCTGGATGGTGCCACCCAGGTTGTCCAAGGAAGCGCCCTGCTTCTCGGCCAGGGCGATGTACATGGCCCAGATGATGGCCGCCGGGCTGTTGATGGTCATTGATGTGGTGATCTGGTCGAGCTTGATTCCCTGAAAGACGGTCTCCATGTCGGCCAGGGAGGAAACGGCCACCCCGCAGGTGCCGAACTCGCCGGCCCCACGGGGGTCGTCGGTGTCGTAGCCGTACAGGGTGGGCATGTCGAAGGCGACGCTCAACCCCGTTTGGCCTTGTTCCAAGAGAAACTTGAATCTGGCGTTGGTCTCCTCAGGCAGGCCGAACCCGGCGAACATTCGCATGGTCCAGAGCCGCCCGCGGTAGCCGGAAGCATGGACGCCCCGCAGATAGGGGAATTCGCCGGGAAGCCCCTGCCTTTCCAGGTATGCGTCGTCGGCAGTGTTTTCCGGGGTATAGACCTGGTCCACGGTCAATTGGGAGGGTGTCTTGAACGAAGTTTTACGCTGGGCGGCAGGGTCTTGTTTGGCACGCCAACGGGCGCTTTGTTCCCGTAAATTGTCCATATCTTGAGGGGAGTCCAAATGTTGCCTCCGGTCCACCGGCAGGTCCGATTTGCCTGAATTCAAGTCTACGCAGGGGTAGATGGGGTGTCAACGAGCCGGCCGGTGCGTTGGGCATCCGCAAGTCATCCACTTCATAAACCGTTCGTGGTGAGCCCGTCGAACCACCGTTACGGGTGTACCAAGTCACCATCGAACAAGAACTTGACTGATGCGCGCCCTTCGACAGGCTCAGGACGAACGGATTGGAATTTCGTTTGATTTCAGGGCCGTAAACTAGCCCAACCTCTCCCGAATGAATTCGCCTGCCTCCTCGATGGACTGCCGGCCCTCGGGGAGGATGGCGGCGAAGGCCTGCCATACGTGGACCATGTCATCCCATATCTTGAGGGTGACGTGTACGCCGGCATCTTCCGCCAATGCGGCCAGGCGAGTTGAGTCGTCGAGCAGGGTTTCAACGGAGCCTACGTGCAACAGCAGCGGGGGAAGTCCGCGCAGGTCAGCAAAGAGCGCCGATGCCCAGGGGTGTTTCGGGTCGGCGCCGCCCAGATAAGACTGGGCCCTGGCCGACAGGCCTCCGTACTTGATGAAGTCGTCCAGGTGGTCGTTGGCGGCCATGGACTCGCCGCTGCACTCCAGGTCGACCCAGGGTGAGAAACACACCCCGGCGGCCGGCAGCGGGACCCCGGCGTCCTTGGCTGCGAGCATGACCGATAACACCAAGCCGCCCCCAGCCGAGTCTCCGGCAAGCACGATATTTGACGGCGCGAATCCGTGACCCAGCGCCCAATCGTAGGCGGCGATGGCGTCATCCACGGCGGCGGGGAAGGGGTGTTCCGGGGCGAGGCGGTAGTCGACCCCCAAGGCGGCGGCGCCGGACGCCCGGGACAATCTTGAGATTAGGTCTTGGTGGGTGGTGGGGGAACAGGCCGCGTAGGCCCCGCCGTGGAAGTAGATGATCAGCCGGTCTTGGGGCACGTCCGGTGCGGTGATCCATTGGCAGGGAACGCCGCCGGCGTCGATGTCGAAGACCGTTACGTCAGATGCGGGTTTGTACTCGCCAAAGGCTTTGTCCAAGACGGCCCGCGCCTCGTGGATGTCGGCGGGAGGTTTGGACCTGATGGCCTTCATGATGCCGATGACACGGTCCAATTCCGGTGAGGTAGCCATGCTTAATGGACCCGCCTATGAATCCGTGAGGCGGACAAAGCGGCGTTTGCCGACCCTGAGCAGGTCGCCGGATTGAAGCAGGTATCCGGCATCGGCGGCGGATACGGGCTGGGAATCTCCGCTCTGAGACATCCTTTCCACGGCTCCCTGCGCCAACAGCCGTTTGACCTGAGCCTTGCTGGGGGCCAGCCCGGCCGCCAGCATGAGGTCATCGACCCTAACGTCATTTCCGTCCGGGCCGCCGGCGATCCCCCGGCTACGGAGTTCCGACAAGGACATCTCAGGTATGTCAGTGGGCACGTCCCTGCGTTGGACCACCCGCTCGAAGTGGGCCTGGGCCGCGTCCGCCGCGTCACGGTCATGGAACTGGTTGGTCACATCCCAGGCGAGGCGTTTCTTGGGCTCCATGGGGTTTAATGCGTTATTTTTCAGATCGTTGGTGATGCCGGCGAGTTCCTCCATCGGAACATCGGTCAGGTACTCGAAGTAGGACATGATCTGGTCGTCGGACACCGACATGAGCTTGCCGTACATATCGTTCGGCGGTTCGTCCACCGCCACGTAATTCTCCAGGCTCTTGCTCATCTTCTGGACGCCGTCGGTCCCCACCAAGATGGGCATCAAGAAACATTGTTGGGGGGTCTGCCCCATCATGCCCTGCAGCTCCCGTCCGACCAGCAGGTTGAACATCTGGTCGGTGCCGCCGAACTCCACGTCGGCCTCAATCGCCACGGAGTCGTACGCCTGCAGCAGCGGGTAGAGCAACTCCGTGATGGCGATGGGCTTCTGGTCGGCGAACCGTTGGGCGAAGTCGGCCCGCTGCATGAACTGGGCCACGGTGAACCTTCCGGTCAGCTCAAGAATGTCGGCCAGGCCGAACTTCCCGAACCATTCGCTCTGGTAGATCACCTCGGCGCGAGACTGGTCAACCACCTTGAAGAATTGCCGGAGGTATGACTCGGCGTTCTCCAAGACCTGTTCATGAGTCAGCATGGTCCGGGTGGCGGACTGGCCGCTGGGGTCGCCGATCTGGGCGGTCCAGTCGCCGACGATCAGTATCACCTGGTGACCGAGGTCCTGGAGTTGGCGTAGTTTCCGCAGGCCGACCACATGGCCTAGGTGTATGTCAGGGCGGCTGGGGTCGAAACCCATCTTAAGGCGAAGCTTCTTGCCGCTCCGGAGCAGCCGGACGAACTCCTCACGGGAGATGATCTCGCTGACGCCGCGGTTGATCACCGACTCCAAGTCCTCGGCGCTAATCCGGCCGGGGCTGGTCATTCTAAACGCTCCGGTCCAGGACTTGGCGGCAGTCTTCAACATCCTGGTTGATCTGCTTTATCAAAGCGTCCAGCCCGTCGAATTTCTCCTGGTCCCTGACTTTTTTAATGAACTCCACGCCCATCGTCTTGCCGTAAATGTCGTCGCTGAAGTCCATGACGAATACTTCGACCAGCCTTTGGGAAAGGCCGAAGGTGGGGCGCACCCCGATGCTGGTGGCGGCCTGGTGGCGTTTGCCGTCTATGATTGCCCAGGTGGCATAGATCCCGTCGCCGGGCAGCAGTATCTGTGGACTAACTTCTAGGTTGGCGGTGGGGAAACCCAGGGTGCGGCCCCGCTGGTCGCCGAGCACCACGACTCCGTAGAGATGGTGGTTCCGGCCCAGCAATTGGGGACACAATGCCATGTTCCCGCCGGCCACGGCCTCGCGGATGCGCCGGCTCTTCACCGGCTGGCCATCGATCTCCAGGGGCTCCACCGATTGTGCCCAGAAACCCAACTGCTCTCCTTGTTGCTGCATGAATGCCAGGTCGCCCTGACGGTCCTTGCCGATGGCGGAGTCCGGACCCAATACCAGCCCCTTCATCTTCAGAGACTCGATCAATAACTTGGCGAAATCCGAGGCGGTCACCTGGGCCAATTCAAGGGTGAACTCCAGGCAGACAACCAACTCGATGCCCTGCTCTTTGATGAGGTCTACGCGTTGGTCCAGCGTGGTAAGGTAGCTAGGTTCGGTGCCGGGCCGGAGCACCGTGATCGGGCGGTTGGTGAAGGTGACCACGGTGGGGATATACTGGCCGCCGGCCAACTGGACCACTTTGCGCAACAGGTGCCGATGTCCCTGATGAACGCCGTCGAAAACGCCGATGGTAACAACGGTCTCTTTGTTGGGCGTGGCGCTGGCCAAACGTTGGCGAAAGTTCATTCCTGGTTAGTTCCCATAGCGCCGAATTCCCCGGCCCCGCGTTTCCCGGATTCAGGCGGGCTGTTCCAAATATCTCTTAGATAGGACTGCCGGGCAGCGGTGTGGAAGGGGGTGTAAAATAGCTGTTTTTGAGCGTAAAACAAGGGTCTCCGGGTGGGCTGGATGTTAGCACAGGCCCTTAGTAGCGTCAACTTGAATGAAGCCTTTCGCCGGCGCCAACCCATGCATGGCCCAGCGGGTCAAGCGATATAATTATAGGCCGATTCTCAGGGCCGATTCACTGTATGATATTTAATCATAATCTAATAAAAATATAAAATTCGTCAAAACAGAGAAGCGATTTACTAGGAATGGCCATTGACATTATGTATAATTCAGCCTTGTTAGACACATGCGTGTGGCAGGAATAGACGTATGCGTGTAGCCGGTGGAAATGCTAAGGGCCGGCGGCTCAAAGGGGCCGTCAGTCCCGGCACCCGTGCCACCACCGAGCGTGTCCGGGCGGCCATCTTTAACATTTTAGACCCTGAGCAGTACCAGGGAGGAAGGGTGTTGGACCTTTTCGCGGGGTCCGGCAGCCTAGGCATAGAGGCTTTGAGCCACGGAGCGGGTTGGGCGGATTTCGTGGAGTGGGACCGTCGGCAGAGCGCCGTCATCACCGGCAACCTGGAATCCACCGGCTTCAGTTCGCAGGGTCACGTCCACCGTTTGGACGTGCTGCAGGCGCTCCCAACTCTGCCTGGACGCTACGACCTGGTGCTACTGGACCCTCCATATAAGATGGGCGGCTTGGATAGTCTGCTGGAGAAGATCGCTTCTCAACCGGGACTGGTCGCCGATGATGGTGTGGTGATTGCGGGGCATTCCAAGCGCGAGCACCTGAAGGAAACATACGGACCCCTGCGGTTAACTTCACATCGCCAGTACGGAGACAACGTGGTCGATTTTTTCGTTTACGAGCAAAATCCAGATAGGGCCGAGCTGCCAGAAACGCCGATGAATATTTACGAGGAGCCGAACACGGGCAAAGACGGGGACCCATCATGGTGACCGCGCTATATCCGGGTAGCTTTGATCCGGTGACCGTGGGCCATGTGGACATATTGACCAGGGCCGCAAACATATTCGAGAAACTGGTTGTGGCGGTCTACGATACTCCTTCCAAGAGTCTGCTCTTCGACACCGATGAAAGAGAGCAGCTTATGAAGGATGCCTGCAAAGGCATTCCAAACGTGGAGGTCGCCAGATTTTCGGGTCTGGTGGTCCGGTATGCGATGGACATCGGAGCGGGGGTGATAGTCCGGGGGCTGAGAAGCGGATCGGACTTTGAATACGAATTCGACATGGCATTCATGAATCGAAGGCTGGAGCCGAAAGTGGACTTGGTCTGCTTCATGACCTCCCAGGACTACATGTTCGTTAGCGCCAGTTTGCTCAAGGAGGTAGCCAAGCTCGGCGGGGACATCACGGAGATGGTCCCGCCCGACGTAGCACAGGCGGTTTATTCAAAATTTGAGTTACCGGTCGAAGAAGGGTAGTGGCCGGGTAGGGGTGCAATCATCGATATCATAAACATCATCGACCGGTTGGAAACTCTGGTCGAAACCAGCAAGTCAGTCCCAGTTAGCGGCAACATCCTGGTCGACAGGAAAAAGGTCATGGAGTTGGTTGACCAGTTGCGTCTGACGATTCCAGAAGAGATCCGGTCGGCTGATGACGTCTTATCGCAGAAGGACCAGATCCTGAACACGGCACAGAGTGACGCCCGGCGGACCAAGTCCATGGCCGAGGACGAACTGAGGGAAAGACTGAACTCCAACGAGTTAGTCACCCAGGCTGAAGCACGGGCCGCCGAGACGGTCAGAGACGCGGAAGAGCGGATCACCCGAATGTTGCAGCAGTCGGAGGCCGAGGCGCTGTCCCGGAAGACCGAAGCGGACGCCTATGCTCTCCGCAGTTTGCGGGCCATGGAAGTCGAGTTGAGCAAACTCTCGGGATCGGTCCGGAAGGGCATCGAGGTCCTCGCCGAACAGACCTCGAGCAACATGAACGCTCGCCGGTACGCCGAGGAAGAAGAAGCTGCCGCCGGCATGCTGCGCTAGCTCCGCTTTCCCGGCACTGTTCTTCGACAACTAAAAAGCGCACCGTGGTTAGTCTCTACCGAAAGAGACATTAACCACGGTGCGCTTTGCTCCTCTTCTAGCTGCCGTTGGAAATCAGTCCCTGGAAGTAGCCTCGCATCGAGTCATTTAGTTCGCCTAATCTTTTGGCGATCAGATAATTCACCGTCCCTTCAGGAAATGCTCCGGTGGCATCTGCTTCACCGGCCGTGGTGCCGGTAAGAATCTCCAGGCCGTCATCAATGGTCTTGACGGCATACACATGGAACTTTCCTTCCCGAATGGCCTCCACCACGTCGTCCCTCAGCATCAGGTTCTTGACGTTCTGATGAGGGATCATCACTCCCTGAGTTCCGGTGAGCCCTTCGCCCACCCGGCATACATCGAACATCCCCTCCACCTTCTGATTGACGCCGCCGATGGGTTGTATCTCGCCCTTCTGGTTCACCGACCCAGTGACGGCGATGTCTTGGCGAAGGGGAAGCCCGGACAGGCTGGAGGCTATGGCATAAAGTTCCGTGGATGAGGCGCTGTCTCCGTCCACCCCGTCATAGGACTGCTCAAAACAGATACTGGCCGACAAGGTGAGGGGCCGGTCCTTTCCGAATTTAGCGCCCAGGTAACCGCTCAATATCAAAACGCCCTTGTCGTGGGTGCGCCCGCTCATGGATGCTTCCCGCTCGATATTGATGAATCCTTCCCGGCCGGCAAAGGTCTGGACTGTGATCCGGGAAGGCCGGCCAAAGCTGAAGTCGCCCAGGTCGTAGACGGCCAGCCCGTTGATCTGTCCTACCTTTTCACCGGTAACATCCAGCAGCAGCGTGCCGTCGGAGATCATCTCTTGGATGCGCTCTTCCACCAGGTTCAGCCGGTAGATGCTCTGGTTGATAGCCTGCTGAACGTGATAGTCTTGGACCGTTTCGGCATCGTCCTTGCGGGCCCAGTAATCAGCCTCGATGAGCAGGTCTTTGATCTGTCCGAACCTGGTTGACAGCTTGGTTTGGTCTGAGACTTGGCGGGCGCCGAATTCCAAGACCCGAGCCGCGGCCCCGGTCTCGAATGCCAGCAGGCTCTCTTCATCGCAGGTCCGGCAGATGAAGGCGCAGTAGGCCATCTGGTTCTCTTCGTTTAGGTCCACCTTGTAATCGAACTCCGCCTTGACCTTGAAAAGGTCCCTGAAATCCTCATTATCTTGGGAAGTGAGGAGCCGGTAGATGCTCTCATCTCCGGTCACGATCACCTTCAGGTCCAGTGGCATCGGCTCAGGGCGGAGGCCCTGGGGGATGAAAAGTCCGGTCTGCTCCGCCGGGTCTTCCAACCGCGCCTCTTGGTTGCGGATAGCCCTCTTCAGGCCTTCCCAGGCTCCGGGCGCCGACAGAACGTCCCGGGCGTTCAGGACCAGATAGCCGCCGTTGGCCAAGTGGACGGCGCCGGGTTTCAGCATGCCGTGATCGCTGACGTATGTACCCATCACGGCCCGGCGTTCGATACGGCCAAATAGGTTTCCCCAGTTGGGGTTTGGCTCAATGATGATGGGCAGTTTCTCAACCGCGCTATTATCCACCAGTACGTTCAAATCAAAGGGCAAGAAGGGGTTTAATCCCAGGGCCGCTCCCCCTGCCGCGGAGCCGGGAGGCGTTCCCGGCATCACCGGCTTGGCGCCATCTGTTTCTTTGAAGAAGTCGATGTTGTTCAGGACATACTCGCCCAGGTCCGACAGAAATTGCTGCATCTCTGGTATGTCTTGACATAGGGCGTGCAATTCAAAAAATACCTGGCCGACAATTTGATCGCCGGCGTTTCGCTCCAATTCTTGGAGCCGTTGGGTCGAGGCTTTCTCTAGTTCCCGTATCTTGGACATCGTGTCTTGAGTCTGCTGCATCAACTGGGCACGGACTTCGTCGATGGCGGCTTTCGGTTCAGCCTCCAGGGCTTGGTACTCTTCTGGGGTCATGGGCCGGTCCTCGAACATGGGGAAAATCGTGATCCCATTGGGCGTCAGTTGCACAGCGAAGTTCGCTGCCTGTCCGGCCTGCTCCAGGCCGCTCATCAAGTCTTGGGTGGCCTTGCGGTCGGTCTCTTCATGGCCGCGGATATGGTGCTCGAAGTCTTCGCTCCTCAGCGCCTTGGGAATCTCTGCTTGTAGGGTCCGCAGCGCCGTGGAGAGTAGTTGACGATAGACCTTGCCGCTGCCGCGGGGAAGGCGTACCACCTTGGGCCGGTCCGGGTCCTCGAAGTTGTACACGTACGTCCAGTCGCTGATGGGCCGGCGCTTCTCCTGGCGGTCCAGGTCGTCGACGATACTTTGGAGGTGAGACTTGATGGCGCTGGTTTTTCCGGTGCCGGTGAGACCCGTGACGAATAGGTTGTAACCGGGCTTATCTACTTCCAGGCCAAAGCGAATCGCTTCTTGGGCCCGCTCCTGGCCGATGAAATGGTCGAGGGGGGCCAATTCGTCGGTGCACTGGAAGGCAAAGTCCTCCAGGTCCCACTTCCAGGTGGTCTTGTCCCAGTCCACCCGAAATCTGGTTGCCGGATCGTCGCTGGTTGCGCTGCTCTTGGTCCTAGGCATTAAGTCCTCCGGTGGACGCCGGCGAAATGGCTGCTGTGTTCAAATATTTGTTGCACATCATTATACATTTTGGGTTCTTTCGGGCGTAAAACTACCGGAGATGCTCTTACCAAGTGAACCGCAACACAATAACGCACGGAGTGCAGGTCAATTATTTTCTTAACAATTTGGATTCCTTTTATGTCCACCTAGGTTCAACATTTGCTATATTCGGCGGTTCTTGGACATAACGTAGCATGGGGTTAGTCACAAATCACGTGTAACTCGGGTTGACACGCAATTTGCGCTAGGACTACAATTTTGCCAGAGCAACGGACGATTTTGGGAGGCCGACAACTGCATGCTCGAAATGACCGTAGATAGTATTCGGGTAAGCCCGATGAATTACCAGCGTGTTGTGATTCTGAAAGAGAAGGAATCAGACCGGTATCTGCCTATCTGGATCGGGCCTGCGGAAGCAGACGCAATTGCGGTCAAGCTCCAGGACCTGAACGTGCCCCGGCCACTGACCCACGACCTGCTGGGGACCATAATCGACTCCCTGGGCGGGACCATCGACCACATCCTGGTGAGCGACCTGCAGAACGACACGTTCTTCGCCAAGATTACCATCCAGGCGAACGGTGAATCCAAAGAGATCGATTGCCGGCCCAGCGATGCCGTAGCGCTGGCGGTGAGGGCCAATGTCCCCATCTATGCTAATGAAGAGGTCTTGGACAAGGCAGGCATCCACCTGGACAAGGAAACCGGCAAACCGCTGGGACAAGGAACGGCCGGCGACGGGTCCGCCTCCGACACTCCGGCAGAGGTCAAACCGGAGGAGTTGAAGAGCATGTCCGCATTCACCGATTTCATTGACTCTCTGGACCTTGAGGACTTCGGCAAGCAGTCAGGCGCCCGCTGACGACCGGCAAAACATGTGGCGCAACATACAGCCCTGTCGCCAGATCGACAGGGCTGTTTTACGTTTAACCAGCCAACGAATTTCGTAATTTCAAGCCTAATTGACTTTTACAATACCCGGTGATAACATCCAGAGCGCTCTGGCGGAGACATGAATCTGATGCTCCTGGCCCTACGCCTAACCGGGCTCGGATGGTACGTCGCCATCTGTATCGTAATTGGGGTTGTAGGGGGCCTTGGTCTAGATAAGTTAACGGGCACCGTGCCCTTATTCACACTGCTGGGCACGGTGTTGGGTAGCGTCCTCGCGTTCTGGGGTCTCTACAAGATGGTCCAACCTGTCCTCTACGGAATGAATAGCGGCAAATCCACCGATAAACGAGGAGAACACTAGTGCCGACTAGCGCCTTGGCCAAAAAACTGCTCCTTTTTACCGGAGTAGGTATGGTGGTTTTGCTGCTAGTCGGATTCATCTTCGGGGCTGTCGGTTCCGCCATGTTCGGTACCGACATGTTTTTGGAAAAGCCGGAGATTCACCTTCCCCCCCAAGCCATTTTTCCCGCTTCCACCCGTGACGAACATCTTGGCCTGTTGAATGTGGAAGGTGAAACAGAAGGTCACGTCACACCCCTCGGGGCCACTGAAATCGCCGTAACCAACACCCTTCTCTCCTCTTGGTTCACCACCATCGTCCTGATCCTTATTTTCGTGATCGCCGCCCGCCGCCGGTCATTGGTCCCCGGACGGTTCCAAGGACTGGTTGAGACCATGATCGAGGGTGTTTTGGGATTCGCGAGCAGTGTTCTGGGGCCAGAGATGGCCCGCCGTACCTTTCCTATTGTGGCAACGATTTTTTTCTTCGTGTTGTTCAACGCCTGGCTGGCGTTACTTCCTTTCTACCAATTCCTGGGGTTCACCCAGGACGGCGAGATAAAAGCCCATCTGATTCGCTCCGCGGGCACCGATATCAACCTGCCTCTGGCTTTGGCCTTAATCTCATTTGTTTTCGTCGAATATTGGGGGTTCCGGGTCCGCGGCATCGGTTACCTAAAGAAATTCTTCCAGTTGGGCAAGATCTTCCGTGGTAAACCCTCAGGTCTGATCGATGCCTTCGTGGGCTTCTTGGAATTAACCAGTGAATTGGTCCGAGTGGTCAGCTTCACCTTCCGGTTGTTCGGCAACATGACGGCGGGTGAAATCCTGGTGGTGATGATCACCTTCCTGGTGCCTTTCGTCGCCACTCAATTTGTGTTCGGCCTCGAGCTGCTGGTTGGCTTGATCCAAGCGGTCATCTTCGCCGGGTTGACCCTGGTGTTCCTGTCGGTGGCCATCACCCGCGAAGAGCACTAGGTTATGAAACCAACGGTCATAGAGTGCCTTATTATCCGGCCCGCTAATGTGCGGCCGGAGTCCGGAGAATCAATCTTAAAGAGATCAGGAGGAGAACGGTAATGGACTTAGTTCTATTGCAAGTAGCTGATGAGGCGCTGAAATTCAGCGAGTTGGGCAAATTCATCGGGGCCGGTATTGCCATCGGTCTAGGCGTGATCGGCCCGGGAATCGGCATCGGCATTCTAGGCTCAGGAGCCATGGGGGCCATCGGAAGGAATCCCGAAGCGGCGGGCGCCATAACCACCAACATGATATTGGCCATCGCATTCGCCGAGGCGTTGGGGATCTACGCCCTGATCACGGCAGTGATCCTACTATTCGTGGTCTAGCATGGTACTGCTAGGAGTTACTGAGCTCGGTATAAATCTGCCGAGCTTAATAGCGTATCTGGTCAACTTCATCATCCTCCTGGGCATTCTAACCCTCTTCGCTTACAAGCCCCTGATGCGGATGTTGGACGAGCGTACGGAGCGCATCCGGGAAAGCCTGGAGGCCGCCGACCGGGCGCGGGAGGAAGCCGCGTCTGCCCACGAGGCCATCCAGGAGCAGATAACCGAGGCCCGGCGGGAAGGCCAACGCATCATGGACCAAACCCGGGAAGCGGCGGAGCGGTTCCGTACAGAAGAGATGGACAAGGCGCGCCAGGAGGCCGAGGCCTTCGTGGAACGGGCCAGAGCGGACATTCAACGGGAGCGGGACTCCGCCCTCCAAGAGGTCCGGGCCAGTTTCGGCGACCTGGCCATCACCGCGGCCGAACGAGTCATCCGTAGTTCTCTGGACCGCACGGCCCATGAGAGCCTTATCGCCCAGGTATTGGAAGAAGGCGAAACCCTGAGAAGGGGCTAAGGGGACCCATGGCCCAACGACTCTCAGGAATACGTTACGCACAGGCGATCTTCGACCTGGCGCTGGAGAACAACCAAGTTGAACAGTGGGGCGAGGACTTGGCAGTGGTGGCCGGGGTATTTGAGGACGCCGATTTCGCCGCTCTCATGAAACACGCCAACATGCGCGCTGATGACAAGCTGGCGGCCACCGCATCAGTCTTGGCCGGCGTCAATCCCCTGGTGCGAAACCTTGTTGATTTGTTGGTGTCCAAGAACTCGGTGGACTCCATCGCCGGCGTTTATTCGGGTTACACCGAATTGCTGGACAGTCACCTGGGACGGCAGCGGGTTGAAATCACCTCTGCCGTGCCGCTGGAAAACGCCGAGACCGAACGCATCAGCAGCTTCGTAGCCGGGTTAGTCCAGCAGGAAGTTGTGTTAACCACCAAGGTCGACGAGTCGATCCTCGGTGGCCTGGTGATCCAGATCGGCGACCGGCTGCTGGACGGCAGCACCAAGGCCCGTCTGGACGGGCTGCGCAAAAGCTTGCACACGGAGATTGCCGCTTCGGCGTAGCAGTCCCGATCTAATCGTTACCGTAAGGAGAACCTCTGATGGCGACCAGAGGACAGGACATAGTCTCGCTGATTAAGCGTCAGATCGAAGAATTTGGCGGAGATCTGGCCCTGGTGGATGTGGGCACGGTGGTCCAGGTTGGCGACGGTGTCGCCAGCATCCAAGGGCTGCAGGGTGTCCGCTCCAATGAACTGCTGGATTTCGGGAATGACGTTATCGGTCTGGCCCTAAACTTGGAATCGGACATCGTTGGCGCGGCCATCTTGGGCGACCCCAACTCAGTGAAAGAGGGCCAACGCGTACGGTCCACCGGCAGGATAATCGAAGTCCCCGTAGGCGACGCTCTCATCGGCCGTGTGGTCGACCCCTTGGGGAGGCCGTTGGACGGCAAGGGTTTGGTGGCGACCACCGGTAGCCGGGCGGTGGAGAAAGTGGCGCCCAACGTGGTGTCCCGCCAGTCCGTGGACCAGCCGGTGCAGACCGGGATCAAAGCCATTGACGCTATGATTCCCATCGGCCGCGGCCAACGGGAATTGATCATCGGCGACCGCTCCACCGGCAAGACAGCCATCGCTCTGGACACCATCATCAACCAGAAGGGCGGCGACCTGATCTGCATCTATGTGGCCATCGGCCAGAAGCAGGGCAAGGTGGCCCAGGTTGTGGGATCCCTGGAAACGGCCGGCGCCATGGAACACACCATCGTCGTTACCGCCGGGGCTTCCGACTCCGCGCCTCTGCAATACATCGCACCCTACGCCGGATGCGCCATCGCCGAAGAGTTCATGGGCCAAGGCAAAGACGTGCTCATCGTCTATGACGACCTGACCAAACACGCCTGGGCCTACCGCCAGATGTCTCTCTTGCTACGCCGTCCGGCCGGCCGTGAGGCCTATCCCGGAGACATCTTCTATCTGCACAGCCGTTTGCTAGAGCGGTCCGCCCGGCTAAACGAAGCCAGCGGCGGCGGCTCCATCACTGCTCTGCCCATAATCGAGACTCAAGCCGGCGACGTTTCGGCGTACATCCCGACCAACGTGATTTCGATCACCGACGGCCAGATCTACCTGGAGCCAGAGTTGTTCAACTCCGGCATTCGCCCGGCGGTAAACGTGGGTCTTTCAGTGTCCCGTGTGGGTGGCGCGGCCCAGACCAGGGCCATCCGCAAAGTTGCCGGCCAGCTACGGCTGTCGTTGGCCCAGTACCGGGAATTGGCCACCTTCGCCCAGTTCGGCACGGCCGATTTGGACGCCGCCACCAGAGCCCAGTTGGCCCGGGGCCAATTGGCCACCGAGGTGCTGAAACAGGCCCAGTACGCGCCTCTATCCCTGTCGGACGAAGTGATCGTCCTGTTCGCGGTGAATGAAGGCCTGATGGTGGATGTGGAGATCGAGAAGGTGGGGGCGTACCAGGACCAGCTCCTACGGTATATCTCAGGTTCGCACCCCGATATCGTGACCGCCATCACCGAGACCACGGACATCTCCGATGAGGTGTCCGCCAACCTGACCAAGGCGATCAACGATTTCAATCCGACCTTTACTGGCTAGCTTACACGGTCATCAATATATAGATGCCTAGCGTTAGAGACATACGACGGCGGATCCGCAGCGTGGACAACACGGCCAAAGTGACAAATGCCATGTCACTCATCGCCGCGTCCAAGATGCGGCGCGCCCAGAACTCGGTACTAGCAGGAAGGCCCTATTCGGTCAAGATCCAAGAGGTCATCGCCCATTTGGCGGCCCAGCCCATGGACGACGAAGCCGGAGCCCAGCCCTTATTGGCAGTCCGGCCGGTCGAAAGCGCCACGGTGCTGATGATCAGTCCCGACCGTGGTCTGTGCGGAGGCCTCCACGCCAACCTGAACCGGCGGGTAGGCCAGTTCATAATGGAGCAGCAAGTCCCGGTGCAAGCCATCGCCGTCGGCCGCAAGGGCCGCGATTTCATGACCCGGACGAACCAAGACTTGACGGCGACCTTCACCGACCTGGGCGAGACGCCTCTTCTGGTAGACACGATCGCCATCGCGCACATAATCATCGACTCCTACTCCAACGGCGAGACTGACGAAGTCTATTTGGCCTACACGAATTACGTCTCCACCATGGTCCAAGAGCCGGTTATCGAAAAACTTCTGCCCATCTCCCCGGCGGAATTAACCGCCGCCGAGAGCGTGGGCTACATCTACGAGCCCGACAACCTGGCCGTGCTGCAAAACCTGCTGCCCCGGTACGTGGAGATGCAAGTCTACCACGCGGTCTTGGAAGCCATAGCCAGCGAACAATCAGCCCGCATGGTGGCCATGCGGGCCGCCACCGACAACGCCAGAGAAATTGCCGAAGATTTGACTTTGACCATGAATAAGCTGCGGCAGGAAAGCATCACCAACGAATTGCTAGATCTGATCGGTGGCCAGATAGCCCTCGAAGGCTAATACCGCCTAATAGCAAGTAACCCTTTAGCAGGAGAAGCCAATGGCCACCGGAAAAGTCGTCCAAATAATCGGTACCGTCGTAGACGTAGAATTCCCAGCGGACGAACTGCCCAATCTGTTCGACGCGCTTGAGTTGGACAACGTCGGAGAGAAGTTGGTGCTGGAAGTGCAGCAGCACGTCGGCAACAACTGGGTCCGCTGTTTGGCCCTGGGCGCCACCGACGGACTGGCCCGCGGCGTGGAAGTGACCGATACCGGCGACAAGGTAACAGTTCCGGTGGGACCGGAGACCCTGGGACGGCTGTTCGACGTTCTCGGCACTCCATTGGATGATCTGGGACCCGTGGAGGCGGCCGTCAAATGGCCCATCCACCGTGACCCCCCTCCCTTTGACGACCAGAACCAGACCGTTGATATCCTGGAGACCGGGATCAAGGTCTTCGACCTGATCACTCCCTTCATGAAGGGCGGCAAGATCGGCGCCTACGGCGGGGCGGGAGTAGGCAAGACCGTCATCATTCAGGAATTGATCCGCAACATCGGCGCCGTTCACCAGGGAGTTTCTGTGTTCGCCGGCGTCGGCGAGCGGTCTCGGGAAGGCAACGACCTTTGGCACGAGATGCAGGACTCCGGCGTACTGGCAAACACCGTGTTGGTGTTCGGCCAGATGAATGAGTCGCCGGGCGTCCGGGCCCGGATCGGTCTGACAGGCCTAACAATGGCCGAGTATTTCCGGGACGAGCAGAACCAAGACGTGCTGCTCTTCATCGATAACATCTACCGGTACATCCTGGCGGGCATGGAGGTCTCAGCGCTGCTGGGACGGATGCCCTCCGCCGTGGGTTACCAGCCGACTCTCAGCACCGAGATGGGCGCCCTGCAAGAGCGCATCACCTCCACCAAGTCCGGCTCCATCACCTCTTTCCAGGCTATCTACGTGCCTGCCGACGACTACACCGACCCCGGCATCGTCACCACCTTCGGCCACCTGGATGGTGTGGTGTCCTTGGAGCGGGCATTGTCCGCGCAGGGCCTCTACCCGGCGGTGGACCCATTGGCCTCCTACTCCAGGATCCTGGAGCCCGGCATCGTGGGTGAAGAGCACTACAACCTAGCGCGGGGAGTGCAGCAGGTGCTGCAGCGCTATAAGGACCTTCAAGACATCATCGCCATCCTGGGCATCGAAGAACTGTCGGAAGAGGACAAGACGACCGTGTTCCGCGCCCGGAAGATCCAGCGGTTCCTGACCCAGCCGTTCTTCGTTGCCGAGACCTTCACCGGCCAGCCCGGCAAGTACGTGCCGCTGCGCGAGACGGTGCGGGGCTTCGCCGAGATCCTGTCCGGCCAACACGACGACCTGCCCGAGCAGGCCTTCTACATGGTAGGCACGATCGAAGAGGCGGTCGAGAAGGCCGCCGAGATTCGGGCGCAAGGGTAGAATAACCATGCCCGCCGATGGGCAGGCTTAGGAACGAACGACTAACCATGCCAATGATGCTGGAAATAATCACGGCCGAGCGCCAGGTCTATTCCGATGAGGTGGACATGGTGATCGCTCCCGGGCTCGACGGGCAACTGGGTATCCTTCCCAGGCATGCTCCTTTAATGACCATTCTCAAGGCTGG
The DNA here is from genome assembly GCA_022562475.1 of Chloroflexota bacterium. Classification (GTDB taxonomy): domain Bacteria; phylum Chloroflexota; class Dehalococcoidia; order Lucifugimonadales; family UBA3495; genus UBA9611. Next base: position 16,842 of record JADFPD010000057.1, read on the forward strand.
TGAGTTGATGGTCAGGAAGGACGGCGAGGACATGTACGTAGCCGTGTCCGGCGGCTTCATGGAAGTCCTGAGCAACCGGGTCAGCATCCTGGCCGACGCCTGTGAGCGGTCCGACGAGATCGACGAAGAGCGCGCCTTACAAGCCGTGAAGCGGGCGCAGGAACGGCTGGCCAACCGGGACTCGGAAATGGAGCTGGAAAGGGCATTGGCATCGCTCAGGCGGGCCCAAGTGCGGGTGGACCTGGTGCGCCGCCGCCGGCCACGGCCCGGTCAGCCCCCTCCCCCTCCCGGTTCCGGCGAAACTGCTGCTTAAGGGAAATGAAAGGCCCCGTTCTTCCGCGGAAGAACGGGGCCTTTTTCTTCTTACTAAAACGGCGCCGTCACCGTCATTCCGGACTGCGCCCGAATGACAGAGTTTAATCTTCTCTGATGTAGTAGGTCATGGACTGGAGCGATAGGACCGGATCGATGTTGCGTATTCGGATGCCCTCCCGAACCTGAGGCATGATGGGCGCGTAATTCAGGATCGCCTTCACTCCGCAGGCCACCAACTGATCGACCACGTTCTGGGTGTACTCCACCGGGACCGCAACGATGGCGATGCTGATCTTTTCTTGCGCCACCACCTGGTCCAACTCATCCATCTTCCGCACCACCAGCCCGCCGACCGTCTCACCGATGACCGTGCTGTTGAGATCGAAGGCGGCTACCAGACGGAAGCCGTCGGGGTTGAACCCCGGGTAGCTCAGGATGGCCCGTCCCAGGCGGCCGACCCCGACCACGGCAACGTTCCAAGGGGAGTTTATGCCGAGTATCTGCCGCAGGCGGTCCAACAGGTCGTGCACACTGTAGCCGCGGCCCTGCTTGCCGAAGCGCCCGAAATAGCTGAGGTCTTTGCGTATCTGGGCCGGTGTCACCTGCAGTTTTTCGCCCAATTGTTGGGAGCTAACCACCTGTATCCCGTCGTCCAGCAGGCGGTTGAGTATCCGCACGTACTGCGGAAGCCGGCTGATGACGACCTCGGGCACTTCCGAGCGGCTCTGTCGAGATTCGGAGTTGGGGGCCATTGCGCTTAAGTTCCCTCACCGACGGCTTTCTGTTGGCGAAATAACCAAATCAGATCGCCAGAGGGTGAACCCGGACTTCTATTTGGCCGGTCCACGGCGTCTTTTCGGACTGCCATTCTATATAATCTATAATGTAGGTTCAATGCGAGTCAAGAACACGCATCATGATTCGAAACCCATTTTAGGCACGGACGGGAGATTCTTTTGCACTTAGGTGTTTGCCGGATCATGCTCCATCTGCCCGATTCAGCCAGCCTCAAGGACAAGCGGCAGGTGGCCCGCTCCCTGTCCACCCGTATCCGCAACAAGTTCAACGTGGCGGTGGCCGAGGTGGAAGACCAGGATCTGTGGCAGCGCCTAACCCTGGCCGTTTGCTGCGTGAGCACCGATCCGGCCCACGCCAACGAGATGATCTCGAAGGTGGTCGCATTCGTCGAAGAGTCGCGGCGGGACCTGGAGTTGTTGGACTACCAGACCGAGATCATTTCAGGGGTCTGACTCCGGCTTACCCGCCCTCGGCTTAAAACTCGGCAAGGAAAGAATCTATCGTTCCCCAGAACTGGTCCGGGTTGGCTTCATGAGTGTCATTGTGCGACACCCCTTCCAGCGCCTGAAAACGTTTCGGCTGGTTGGCCGCTTCGAACAGTTTACGTCCCTGGGATATAGGAACGATCTCGTCCTGGTCGCCGTGGAGCACCAGCAGAGGGACGTTTAGCCGGCGGATTCGGGATATGTTGTCGTAGTGGTCCCGGACCAGCCAAGCAACCGGCGGAAAGGGAAGCGTTAGCTTGGCCATTTCCCGCACGGAAGCGAAAGGCGACACCAACACCATTGCCATGGGCGGCTGTGTCAACGCCAACTCCACCGCCACCGCGGCGCCCAGGGAGATGCCCATATAGACGATCCGGTCTTTATCGATTTCGGGGCGGGAAGAAAGATACGCCATCGCCGCCCGGGAGTCCAAGTAGGTGCCTTTCTCAGAAGGTTTGCCCTCGCTCTCGCCGTAACCCCGGTAATCGAAGATAAAGATGTTGGCGCCGGTCAGGTGATGCGCCAGAGCAAGCTCGCCGGTCCGGTGCCCAAGATTCCCGCCGTTGCCATGGAACCACAGCCAGGTGATGTCGGCGCCAGGTCTTCCGGGGATGAACCAACCTTGCAGGGTCAGACCGTCGGAGGTCCGAATCCGGACGTCTTCGTATTCCAGATTCACGTCGTTTGGTGTGTACAGCGACTCGGCCACCGGGAAGAAAACAAACCGTTTTTCCAACTGGGTCCAGAGCACGATGAAGGTCACTCCATAGGCGATGGACACCCCTACGGCTAGGCGGACCAGGAGCCAACGGACGCGCCCAATCATGGGATTAGCCATCGTCGCCACCTAGGCTATTCGGACGAATTCAGGCGGCTTGGGGTCAGCCCGATACGGACGCGCCCCGGCTGGCCAACAATTCTTGCAGGCCCTCGGAGAAGTCACGCTTGATGAGCACGGCGTCGCTACCCAGTTCCCGGGCCTTTCGCAGAGTTCCCGGCTCGCCGTGAGGGCCGTAGGAAACAACCTTTGTTCCCGCTGCTTTCGTCGTCATCAGACTCTCCAAGGCTTCGGTCCAGACCGGCTCGTCCATCTCCAGGTCGACTAGTACCAGTGGCACGACATGAGACCCGGCAACCTCCATGAGACGGGCGGCAGTCGACACGCTGACGGTTTCCATCCCGCCCGCCTCGGCAGCTGCCTCGATGCGGGGCATGAAGAACAGGTTGCTGGTCAGGACCAGTACGGTTTCTTTGTCAGCCATCAGCGCGCCGTCCTATGGACTGGGTGTCTTGCCGTGAAATGGCTCAGCAGGCACTGCTTTGGGGTAGCTCTGCTGCTCATTCTCGATAGCCTCCAGGCGGCCGGCCACGTCACGGACCTGAGGGCGGTCTGCCTGACATTTGGAACACCACGCCAACTCTTTGGTGGAGAGCATCATGTTGTCCTTCTTGACTGTGAAAGTCTCAATCTCCGTCCCGCATTCCCCGCAGGAACTGACGATGATCACTTCGGTTATCGGCATATATCTACCTCAGGCACGGCCATACAGCTACCGCCGCTATCGGTATCGGTTGATCACAGGTCCAGGCTATCGGCCAGAATCTCCAGAACGTCTTTGGCTTGTTTCTCGGATTCCAAACCCTTGGCTTGGATGCCTTCGGTCATCATCTGGACGCAGAAGGGACAGGAAACACCCACGGTGTCGGCCCCTGTTTCCAGGAACTGGTCGGTCCGGGCGTGGTTCACCCTGGTGCCCTGGCTTTCTTCGATCCACATGTGCCCGCCGCCGGCGCCGCAGCAGAACCCCCGTTCCCGGCAGCGTGAGCCCATCTCCACCAACTTGAGGCCGGGTATCGCCTTGGCCACGTCGCGAGGCTCGTCGTAGATCCCGTTGTGGCGGCCCAGGAAGCAGGAGTCATGGTAGGCCATGGTGATGTCCATCATCTTCACCGGCTTGATGCTTCCTTTCTTGATGAGCTGGTCCACGAATTGGCTGTAGTGCAGCACTTCGAAATCCCCGCCCAACTGGGGGTATTCGTTCTTCATGGTGTTGAAGCAATGAGGACAGGTGGTCACCACCTTCTTCACGTTGTACCTGTTCATGGTATCGATGTTCTGTTGGGCCAGGATCTGGAACAGGTATTCGTTGCCCATCCGGCGGGCCGGGTCGCCGGTGCAAGTTTCCTCGTCGCCCAGGATGGCGAAGTCTACTTTGGCGGCCTTCAGGACCTTGGCCATGGACCGGGCGATGCCCTGGCTGCGTTGTTCCAAGGCCGGGGTGCAGCCAACCCAGAACAGCACTTCCGCGTCGGGTTTCTCCGCCAGGGTGGGCACGTCCAGCCCCTCGGCCCAATCGGTACGGGAATACTGGGTGCCGCGCCAGCGATGGCCGCGCTGCTCCACGCTGAGCAGG
>JADFPD010000058.1 GCA_022562475.1 Chloroflexota bacterium
CTCCAGCATTATCATGAGGCTGTCCACCGGGAACTCGCCCAGGAAATTGGAGCCCCAACTGGCGTTGGTTCCGATACCGGCCTCCTTGATGCTCAACTCTTGGGCCTGGGCGATGACCTGCGGCCAGCGCTCCATCTCCTGCATCTGGGTACGGTTGGTGTTGCGGCGGACAAATACATCGCACATGTGGACGTTCAGCCGGGGGTAGGCATCCCGCTCGATGGTCAGCGGCGGAGAGTAAGCTTTGGCCCGTTCCACGCCCCGGGAGTTCAGCGCCAAAGCGGTGTAGGTGACACCGGGTTTGGGCTTGAACTTGGTTACGATCTCGTCGATGCGCTCCATCTGAGGCGTCCATTTGGGGCTGACGAAAGAGCCCACGACGATCGTTTGCAAGCCGGTCTCAGAGAGAGCGTCCAACAATCGGACCTTATCGTCCACGGAGATCTGGGCGTCTTCGATCTGCATGCCTTCACGCATGCCTTCTTCCTTGTATTTCACTATCGGCCAATCTGGCATCGGGGCCTCCTTATCTCGGACGTCTCTGAGTCGGTTATATTCTATCCTTTTTGCACGGCGCCTGGGCGTGACCGGCGCATTGGATTCGGGCGCCCTTTACGGGCGTATTCGGTTTGCGGGATTGTATGGCGGCCACAGAGTCATGTCAAGAAATCAGCGGTCAGAAACGCTGCCCGCCTAGCCTGATTCAGGCCGCCAGCGGGGGGATGGGCCCCTATTATGCGTCTTGCGAAATGGTGGCAGTTCGTATTCATTCTTGATTATCCATAATTGTTTGCCAGGCCCATTCTTTGGCTACTGGCTCCCGTCAGTCGGTTCGGAAGGTGGCATAGGCGGTTCCTCAATAATCACAACACGAATCGGTTCATCGGCCTGGAATATCCTCGACCCCGCCCAAGCACCAAACAAAGCAGCAAAAATGCCTACAAGTCCTGTTAAGACGATTCCATAAACCACTACCATCAATGAGTCTGTCGACCTAACGTCAAACCCAATTAAATCCCTATATGGCATCGTTTCGCCGGTGCTTAGGCTTACTTCATAGAGCCGGATGCCGCCCTCACCTGATTCCATCATCTTCACGGTGGAGACGTGGAATTTTATTTTCTGATCTAATTGATTGGAGACCGTTTCATGTACCGGGCTAGCCCCTGTACTTGGCCCATGATAAAACCATTCGATTGTAATGGTGTCATTGCGTTTTTTAGAGTCCTTAACGTGCACACAAAACACTTGACGACTTCCTGAAAACAACGGGGCCTTCTGAAGAACCTCTCTTAGGATAGGAACAGATTGGAGAAGCCCGCGCCAACCAACTGGGTGTGCGCTAATTTTTACACCTTCCCAATTTATCGTGTCGTAAACCGGCATCACGCCCCTTCGCTCTGTAGGATGGCTCATTATATTACCCTCCTACCGAGCCCAGGCGGCGGCGACCATTTCGCAAGAGGCCCATATTGACACTGATTCCACACCCCTTCTATAATTCCTCATGGACCCGAAGCCAGGGTCACGGGATTAACAATCGAATCATCTAGGCACGTAGGGGAGCTCGGTTTAGCCGGGCTGAGAGGGCGGCCTTGAATGCCACCGACCCTTGCGAACCTGATCTGGGTAATGCCAGCGGAGGGAAACGGACTAGAGCGCTAACTATCAAGTTAGGCCGTCAACATTCACCGTTGGCGGCTATTTTTTTGCCCGGTTGAAACGGCTATCGACGAAAGGTTTAAGGCGGCGTCACTGGCGCGGCGTTGGTAGGTACATATCGGATGTCAACGGACACACCAGTCCAGCCCAAAATACGTATCGACTCGGTACATAAGTCTTACGTCATCGACGGCAGGCAGCAGGAAGTGCTGGCTGGGGTGGACCTGACGGTGAATGAAGGCGAGTTCGTCAGCATCATCGGACCCAGCGGCTGCGGCAAGAGCACGCTGCTGAACATCATCGCCGGACTGGACCAGCCCGACTCGGGCAATATAGAACTCTCCAGCGAAAACTCGGATAAACATTCGGGGACCGCCAGCGGGAGGCTGGGACGGACCGGCTATATGCAGCAGAAGGACCTGCTGCTTCCCTGGCGCTCAGTGCTGGACAACACAATCTTGGGATTGGAACTCCGGGGAGTGCCTCGGAAGCAGGCCCGAGAACAGGCCATGGAGTTCACCGAGGCGTTTGGCCTTCAGGGGTTCGAGCACCATTATCCCTACGCGCTCTCCGGAGGCATGCGGCAGCGGGCCGCTTTTCTCCGGACCATGCTGATGGGGCAGGATGTGGTTTTGCTGGACGAGCCCTTCGGCGCACTGGACGCATTGACTCGAGTCCAGATGCAGGAGTGGCTTCTCCAGTTATGGGAATCGATGAACAAAACAATCGTCTTGATAACCCACGATGTGGACGAGGCTTTGCTCCTTTCCGACCGGGTGTACCTGCTCACCGCGAGACCGGGCCGGGTCACCCTGGTGCTGGACGTTGATTTGCCCCGGCCCCGCCATTACGACTTGGTCACCAGTCCCGAATTCGGCGTTCTCAAGGCCCGTCTGATGGAGCCTCTCCGGTCGCAGATTCAGTCGATTCAATCCGCCGGCCGGTCCACCGGCCAGACGGCCTGAACCAGATGCGATTCTTAAATAAAATTACCGGCTTGCTCACGTGGCTACTGCCCGTTTCCATCCTGTTCGGGGTGGTGGCTGCTTGGGAATTGTGGGTGCGACTAGCCGATGTCCCCCAATGGCAGTTGCCCGCTCCCTCGGAGATCGCCAAAGAGTTGGGCTCTAGCAGCGACCTGCTCTGGGACCACACCCTGGTCACCCTGAAAGAGATCGTGGTGGGTTTCCTGGCGGCGCTTTTCGCCGGGCTGGTCTTGGCCGGGGGGATAGCCTATTCCAGGGTGCTGGAGCGCTCGGTCTACCCCATCGTCATCGCCTCCCAGACCGTGCCCATCATCGCCATCGCGCCGTTGCTGCTGATCTGGGTCGGCTACGGGCTAACCCCCAAGATAATCATCGTGGCCCTGATCTGCTTCTATCCGATAGCCGTGAACACGGTGGACGGGCTGAAGGCCACCGACCCGGACATGGTCAACATGCTCCGCACCCTGGGCGCAAGCAGGTGGCAGGTCTTCACCAAGCTGCAGATACCGACCGCGCTGCCCTTCATGTTTTCGGGCATCAAGATAGGCGTCTCGGTGAGCGTGATCGCCGCCGTGATCGGAGAATGGGTCGGGGCCAGCGAAGGATTGGGATATCTGATCACCTACTCCCAACCCCTGTTCCTCACGGCCAGGGTTTTCGCCGCGATCTTCGTCCTGTCGGTCATGGGCATCAGTCTGTTCATGCTGGCGGTTATCGCCGAACACTTGATGATGCCCTGGCATTTCAACGAGAAACGGTCCAACTCGATGCGCCAACTCTAGGTCCAATAATGATTCAAACAACTAGAAAATCCACGAGAACAAGGAGAATATCATCATGAAGTTTTTCACCAAACGGGCCGCCATCATGGTCTCACTGCTTTTCGTGGTCACCATGTTGGCTGCCGCCTGCGGTGGTGACTCGACGCCGCAGCCAAAGGAGCTAACCAAGATCTCACTCGCCTTGGACTGGTTCCCCTGGTCCAACCACTCCGGTCTGTTCATAGCCCAAGAGCGGGGCTACTTCGCGGAACAGGGACTGGAGGTGAAAATCTACGTGCCCGGAGACCCATCAACCGTGCTGCAGACCGTCGGCGCCGGCCGGGACGATTTCGGCATCAGTTACCAACCGGAATTGCTCCTCGCCCGTGAAAAAGGCATCGAAGCAGTGTCCATCATGGCCTTGGTCCAACACCCGCTCAACTCGGTGATGGCGCTGAAGGAGTCCGGGATAGTCGAGCCCAAAGACCTCAAGGGGAAGAAGGTCGGCGCGCCGGGGCTGCCCTCGGATGAAGCTTTGATCGACACCATGCTGCGTAGTCAGGGGTTGACCATCGATGACATTGAGATGGTGAACGTTGGATTCGATCTGATCCCAGCGCTGATCAGCAAGAACGTGGACGCCATCGTCGGGGCCTACTGGGTCCATGAGTCCATCTCGGCCACCAATCTGGGCTTCGAGCTGAACATCATGCGCATGGAAGAGAACGGCGTTCCCGACTTCTACGAATTGGTGATCGTGGCCAGCGAAGACAAGATCGCCAACGATCCTGAGATTGTCCAGAAATTCGTCCGCGCCGTCACCCGCGGCTACCAGGACGCTATCGCCGATCCGCTGGATGCGGTGGCCTTGTTGAAAAGAGTAAAGCCGGAAACCGACCTGGATATCGAGAACCCTGGTGTAAAGTTGCTGGCGCCACTGTGGACGACGGACAACGGCGTGTTTGGCTGGCAGGAACAGTCCCGCTGGGAGGAGTTCGCAAAATGGATGGTTCAATCCGGCCGGCTGTCCTCCGCTTCCGACGCCACCGCCGCCTACGACAACTCTTTCGTGGAGGGCGCCAGATAGAGAACACGCCAGATAGGACCGGTACACTCTAAGTCCAGTGATATACTTTCTCAGAACACGGCAGCCTGGACCGCAGGCGTGTTTAATGGGGGATAAAAGTAGATGTCGCTCTATTTTCTATTGGGGTCTTTGACCCACGACGGCCAGCGGATGCTTCATGGCAACCCTAACCTGATCACGGACCGCACCAGAGACCTGAATATTAAGGGGGCGGAGATCTTGGGCCAGTACGCCGTTCTGGGCCGGTATGACTTCGTGATGATGGTGGAGGCCGACGACAATGACGCCGTGGCGAGATTGTCTCTGGAACTGGGCATGCGCACGGGACTCCATCTTGAGACGCTGCCGGCCATCCCCATCGGGTTCATGGGCGACGGCCCTCCTCCGGACCCGGCAGACCAAGAAGAGCCGATCAGACTCACTCCCGACTTTACTCCGGAAGACGGACCGGGGGACGAGTAGCCTCCACGCCAAACTTTTCCGCCGGCGCAAATGCGCCGCCGGTATTGAGGACGCAAGTGCTTTGGGTTTAAGCGACGAACTTCGGGCTGGTGTCGGGCCCATCTGGGAGACGGTGGTCACCCACCCCTTTGTCACTGAGATGGCCGACGGTTCCCTGGACCGGGCCAGATTCAACATCTATTTCGACCAGGGCTACCTATTCCTGAAAGACTGGGCGATCTTGCTCAGCCTTGCCACCGCCAAGGCCCCCGATTTCGACGCCGCCCGTGAGCTTGTCGGGTTTCTGCACCTGGGGTTGGCCGGTGAAGAGGGCCTGTTCCAAGAGGCGTTCCGGGAACGGGGCCTCTCTCGTGAAGCGGTTAAAGCGTTCATGTACCTGCCCACCACCCAGAATTACAGCGGCTATCTGCGCACCCAGGCCTACGAGGGCACCTTCACCGAAGTTGTCGCCACGTTGCTGGCGGTGGAATGGCCCTACCTGGACTGGGCCCAGCGGGCCGAGCAGGCCGGCCGGAAACCGGGTGACCGCTACTACCAGACCTGGATCGATATCCACACCAGTCCCGGCATGTCCGGGTTCGTATCCTGGCTCCGCAGTGTGGTCGACGAATCTGGTCCCACCCAGGAACAGCGAAACAAGCTGCAAGATATATTCAGAGACGTCCTCCGTTACGAATACCAGTTCTTCGACATGGCCTACCGGGGGGAGACGTGGCCGGCATAAGACAGATAGCCTCGGCGATGACCATCGCCGGGTCCGACTCGGGCGCCGGGGCGGGGATCCAGGCCGACCTCAAGACCTTCGCCGCCCTGGGCGTATACGGCACGTCGGTCCTGACCGCGGTCACCGCCCAGAACACGGTGGCCGTCACCGCGGTGCATGAGATTCCCACCGATATGATCGAAGCTCAGATCGATGCCGTGGTGTCCGACATCGGCGTGGACGCCGCGAAGACCGGCATGCTGTTCAGCAGCGCCATCATCGAATGCGTCACCACTTCACTGAAAAAATATCCCGACGTCTCCGGGCTGCGGCGGTTGGTCGTGGACCCGGTGATGGTCGCCAAGAGCGGCGACTCTCTTTTGAAGGATGAGGCCGTGGGAGCGCTGCGTGAACTATTGCTGCCCATGGCCGCGGTGGTCACTCCCAACATCCCCGAGGCGGAAACCCTGACCGGCCTGTCCATCTCCACCGATGACGACGTCCGGAAGGCCGCCCGCCAGATCGTCGCCATGGGCGCGGCGTCGGTGGTGGTAAAAGGCGGACACCGCGAGGGACCGGCAACCGACGTGTACTTCAATGGCCGTGAGTTCCGGGAGTTTACGTCGCCCCGGATCGAGACCGCCAACACCCACGGCACCGGCTGCACCTTCGCCTCGGCGGTGGCCGCCGGACTGGCCAAGGGCCTCCAAACCGAGGACGCCGTGGGGCAAGCCAAGGAATTCGTCACCGAGGCCATCCGCCGTTCTTTTCCCATCGGGCAGGGACACGGTCCTTTGAACCACTTCTACAAGCTTTGGCCGGAAAAGCGTCAATAGAGAACGGAGGGCCAAGAAAATGACTGCTCAGCCCGACACTTTCCGTTGTCCCATCGAGATCGGGCCCAGGGACGGCGCCCGGTTCCAGCGGGTGATCGTCGTCGCCGGATCGGAAAACATATATTCGGTGCTCCCCTCCACCCTGCTGGAGATGCTGGGAGTTTCCGCCGAATGGGAGTCCCGGTTCACCCTGCCCGGCGGCGGTTGGGACATGTTGCCCATGGCCGAGGTGCGCATGCGCATCGGCGGCCATGAGCGCACCACCGTCTGCGTCTACGGCAAGGCGGACGGAGAGCCCATTCTGGGCCGCCACACCCTGGCCGCCTTCGGCCTGGCCGCCGACCACGGAGAGCGGAAACTGGTTCAGGCTGATATGTTCTTGGGCTAGGTACCCTCGCTTCCAGTCTGCCCGCCGCGCCCTGAGTTATAATGTCGGATTAGTAATACCACCGGCCCAACGATGCCGGTCTTGAGGACCGATTTCCCGAATGTTCAAGTCCGTATCCAGCCGCGTCAGTTTCCCGGAATTGGACGCCAAGATCCTGCGGCAATGGAAAGAGAAGGACGTCTTCCGCCGCACCGAGTCCGAGCGCCCCGACGCCCCGCTGTTCATGATGTACGAGGGCCCGCCCACGGCCAACGGCAGCCCCGGCATCCACCACGTCCTCGCCCGGGTCTTCAAAGACGTCATCTGCCGCTACCGCACCATGAAGGGCTACCGGGTGCAGCGCAAGGGCGGCTGGGACACCCATGGGCTGCCCGTGGAACTCGAAGTCGAGAAAGAGCTGGGCCTGAAGAGCAAACGGGACATCGAAGACTACGGCATCGAGGAGTTCAACAAGAAATGCCGGGAGAGCGTCTTCCGCTACGTGAAAGAGTGGGAGACCATGACCGACCGCATCGGCTACTGGGTCGACATGGAAGACCCCTACGTCACCCTGCACAACGACTACATCGAGACTGGCTGGTGGATGCTGAAGACCCTGTGGGACAAGGACCTCCTCTACCAGACCATGCGGGGCACTCCTCACTGTCCCAGGTGCGTAACCAGCCTCAGCTCCCATGAAGTGGCCCTGGGCTACCGGGAGAACACGCCTGACCCATCGGTCTTCGTCAAGTTCCAGGTGGACCCGGCAGCATCTTCTGAAAAAGCCGCCGTCCTAGAGAAGCTGGGCGCCGGCAACACTGACGTTTTTCTGCTGGCGTGGACCACTACGCCATGGACCCTGCCGGGCAACACGGCCCTGGCGTTGGACGAGAACGCCGATTACAGCATCGTAGAACTGGAAGGTGAAGGCGGCAGCCACCGTTTGGTGCTGGCGCAGGCGCTGGTCTCGGCCAATATCAAACAAGACCACAACATCGTCGGCTCGATCAAGGGCGCCGGCCTGGTCGGCTTGGGCTACACACCGCTTTACGATCCGAACGAATTCGGTTCCGAGGTGAAACGGTTCGTGCGCCGGCCCGGCCCCGGCGGAATGGTCACCGAGCTTGAAGACGGCGGAGAGTTCGCGCCCAAGGTCATATCCGCGGATTTCGTGTCCCTGGACGACGGCACCGGAATCGTCCACATCGCCCCAGCCTTTGGCGACGAGGACTTAAACATCGGCCGGGAGAAGGGACTGGCCTTCGTGCAACCCGTCGACCTGCAGGGCATAATCACCGGCACCTACCCCTTCGCCGGCAAGTTCGTGAAGACGGCCGACAAAGAGATCATGCAGGACCTGACGGACCGCGGCCTGCTGTTTCACCAGGATATCTACCGCCACACCTACCCCTTCTGCTGGCGCTGCGACACGCCGCTGCTCTACTACGCCAAGAATTCCTGGTACATCCGGACCTCGGCGCTGAAAGACGAGTTGGTCGGCGGCAACGACACCATCAACTGGTATCCCGATTACATCAAAGATGGGCGCTTCGGCGAGTGGCTGCGGAACAACGTGGACTGGGCCATCTCCCGGGAGCGCTACTGGGGCACGCCCATCCCCATCTGGCAGTGCCAGGAGTGCAACCACACGGTCTGCGTCGGCGGCGTCGAGGAACTGCGAGGCTTGGCCGGACCCAACGGCAGCCTGAACGCCGATGTTCTGGACCTGCACCGGCCTTACGTGGACAACGTAGTCTTCGACTGCACCGCGGAAGGCTGCTCCGGCGAGATGCGCCGCATCCCAGAGGTCATGGACGCCTGGTTCGACTCGGGCGCCATGCCCTTCGCCCAATATCACTACCCATTCGATAACGAGACCATCGACACGGACGGCCGCTTTCCCGCCGACTACATCTGCGAAGCGGTCGACCAGACCCGTGGCTGGTTCTACAGCCTCCATGCCCTGTCGACCCTGCTAAAAGGCAAGCCGGCGTACAAGAACGTCATCTGCCTGGGCCTGATCCTGGACGAGAAGGGCCGCAAGATGAGCAAGCGGGTGGGCAACGTGGTCGATCCCCTATCGGTGCTGGACGAGCACGGCGCCGACGCCTTGCGCTGGTACCTGTTCACGGCCTCCCATCCCGGAGAGTCCAGGCGGTTCTCCGGCAAGCTGGTCAGCGAAACACTCCGCAAGGTGATGCTCACCCTCTGGAACGTCTACTCCTTCTTCATCGGCTACGCCGAGATCGACAATTTCGACCCGTCCCAGAAGCCCGCCGGTTGGAAGCCCGAGAACGAGCTCGACCGTTGGGTGCTATCCGAGTTGAATACCCTCATCTCCCAGGTCGACCAACACATGGATGAGTACGACCCCACCAACGCCGGCCGGCGCATCCAGGAGTTCATCGACCAGTTGTCCAACTGGTACGTGCGCCGCAGCCGCCGCCGCTTCTGGAGGAACGAAGGAGACGCCGACAAGCTGTCGGGTTACATCACCCTCCACACCTGTTTGGTGACTGTCGCCAAACTTATGGCCCCATTGGCCCCCTTCGTTTCCGAGGAGATGTACCAGAACCTGGTCTGCTCGGTCGACCCATCGGCGCCCGACAGCGTTCACCTTTCCGAGTACCCCGTTGCGGACGAGTCGCTCTTGGACCAGCCGCTCATGGAAGCCACTCAGTTGGCCATGCGCGTCTCCAGCATGGGCCGGGCCGCGCGTTCCAAGGCAGGACTAAAGGTGCGCCAACCCCTGGCCAAAGTGCTTGTGAAGGTCCGCACTCCGGAAGAGCGAGGGTACATCAGCCAGGTACGGCCGCAGGTCCTGGAAGAGTTGAACATCAAGGACATCCAGGTGATCGAAGACGACTCTCCGCTGGTGCGGCAGGCGCTGGAGCAGGCGGGAGAGGAAACCGAGACCATCATTTCAGTGGAGAACTACTCCATTTCGCTGGAGGGCGGCTACCTGGTGGCCGTGGACGGCGATATCTCGCCCGAACTGGCCGAAGAGGGCCTGGCCCGCGAGGTGGTCCACCGCATCCAGGGCATGCGCCGGTCAGCCAATTTCGATGTCACCGACCGCATCGTGACCTACTACCAGGGCCCTTCCGAGTTTGCCGAGGTCATGCAGGGCGCATTCTCGGACTACATCCGCGACGAGACCCTGAGCACTCAACTGGTGGACGGCTCGCCGGAGACCGACGCCGCCACCGAAACCACCAAGATTGAAGGCATGGAGATCACCTTGGCCGTCCATCAGGTGTAAACTTCGATGACCGATAAATACTCACAACTGCCTAATCGAACGAGGGGGCAAAAATGGTGAAAGGCTCCAGTACCACGGACCGCTACGGACTGCCCATAACCACCGCTTCAGCCACCGCCGCCGAGAAACTGGTGGAGGGTGTGGACATGGCCCTTGAGTATGGGTACGGGGCAGATGAGAGATTTAAGGAAGCGCTGCAGGCCGACGAGGATTTCGCTTTAGCCCACGCCGGACTGGCGTACCTGCACATGACCGGCGGAAGGGCTGATGAGGCGCGTAGCTCGGCTAAGCAGGCACAGGACCTGGCGGCTGGGACTTCTCGCCGTGAGCAGCAACAGATCGAGGTCATTGCCCGGTGGGCCAATGGCAAAGGGACCGATGCCCTTGCCCTGATCCACGAGCACCTGGCTGAGTTTCCCCGGGATATGCTGATGGTTAGGGTGGCCCAGCGCCTGTTCGTGTTGGGATGCAGCTCCGTTGGCGCGGGTGTCGCCAATTATCCTCGTGAGCATTTCGCTCTGATGAACGGTCTGGCGCCGGCCTACGGGAACGATTGGGCCTTCCAGAGCCAGTACGCCTTCGCCCACCATGAAGTCGGACTGCTGGATGACGCCCTCAAGCTGGCTGAGCGGTCCCTGGAGCAGCGGCCCACCAACGCCGTGGCCTCCCACTCCGTGGCCCACGTCTATTTCGAGCGGGCGGACTGCTCAAGCGGCGCTGATTTCTTGGCGGGCTGGCTGCCCGGTTTCGACAACCGCGTGTCCTACCACGTCCATCTGTCCTGGCACCTCGCCCTGTTCGAACTGGCCATGGGGCATTACCAAAGGGCATTGGACATCTATGAGAACAGCATCCGCCCATCGGTGGTGGCCAAGAGCGCCCTTTCTTTGAACGACAGTTCCTCCCTGCTGTGGCGGTTGCAGATCTACGGCGCCGCCGCTCCTCCTTCGCTCACGAAAGAGGTGGAAACGCAGGCCGCTCCGGTTGCTGAGCGGCCCGGCGTTGTCGCCTTCCGGGACTCCCACGCCGCCTTGGCCTTCGCCGTTGCCGACGACGACGACTCTCTGGTCCGTATGATGGACGGTCTGCGTGCCGCGGCGGACAAGGGCGACCGGCTGGTGGCCGAGGTCACATTGCCGATGGTCCAGGGCATCAGCGCATTCATGCACCAAGACTACGACGAGGCAGTGCGCCTGATGGAGCCGCTTTTTGGCCAGGAAGCACCCTACGACCAGGTTTGCCGGATCGGCGGGAGCCACGCCCAGCGCGAAGTATTCGAGGACACTTTAGTGGAAGCCTATCTCCGGGCCGGGCAGCATGAGAACGCCGAATCGCTCCTCGGGCACCGCCTCAAGCGCCGGGAAACGCCCAGGGACCTGTTTTGGCTGGCCAGGGCCCAACAGGCCAACGGCAAGCGCGAGGCCGCGGAAGCCAGCGCCCGTCAAGCCCAGGACGCCTGGCAAGGGGCCGACCGGGACTCCCAGGAGACCGGAGCGCTCACCGAACTAGCCGAAAACCTGGGCTAGGCTGGTCAAGGCACAGCCGCTACCACCGCTCGTCGTCAGCTCCAACGAATGTCGCGAATCCACCCGATGCGTCGGGGGACCCATCGAAGTACCGCTCTTGGGAGTTGCTCTAATTTCACGCCCCCACTCCGACTGTGCGTCAGCCGTGAAAGCTCCCTGTGGTATCATCGGCCCGCAACCGAAACGAAGGGAGGTATTGTCATGCCATTCGGCGGCAATGATTGGCTCGCTTTAACCCAAGAACCCACATTGGAGCCGGAGCTCCCCATCTGCGATCCCCATCACCATTTTTGGGACCTCCGCCCGCAGAGCACTCCCTACCAACGGTACCTCCTCCACGAACTGAACGGCGACATCTATAGCGGTCACAATGTCCTATCCACCGTCTTCCTGGAAGCTAGGTCCATGTACCGGTCTGGCGGCCCGGAGGAACTGCGCCCGGCCGGCGAGGTTGAATTCGTCCAAGGACTGGCCGCGGCCAGCGCCAGTGGCGTTTACGGCCCGAGCAGGGCGGCGGCGTCCATAATCGGTCACGCCGACCTGAAGTTGGCGGGGAACGTTGCGCCGGTCTTGGAGGCTCTCCAAGCGGCCAGCCCCAACCGGTTCCGGGGCATCCGCCACAACGTCACCTGGAACACCGACCCCACATGGGACAACCGGGAGACCCAGGGCATCTTGGCTGATTCCAGTTTCCGGGAAGGCGCGAAAGTTTTGAGCCAGAAAGGACTCGTCTTAGATATCATGCAATCCTTCCCCCAGTTGCCGGAGATCGCGGATTTCGCCAAGGCGGTCCCTGACCTGCCGATCATCGTCAACCATATCGGCGGTGTCAGCCGGGTCGGTATCTACGCCAACAAAGACGACGAGGTCATACCCGCCTGGCGGGAAGGCATCACCGCGGTGGCCGCCTGTCCCAATGTCACGGTCAAACTGGGCGGCATGGGGATGCCCCGGTTCGGTTATGGCTGGCACGCCAGAGAGGTCCCCATCGGCTCGGAAGAACTGGCGGAGACGATGGCTCCTTGGATGAAGCACTGTATCGAGCAATTCGGCCCGGACCGGTGCATGTTCGAAAGCAACTTCCCGCCGGACAAGGTGTCCTTCTCCTATAACGTGATGTACAACGCGTTCAAGAGGCTTTCCAAAGAATATTCGGATTCCGAACGCGCCGCCATGTTCCACGACACGGCGGTCAGGGTGTACCGGATAGAGGACTAATTCGATCTACGGAGGCGCCCGCCATGGACCCGGTTATCAGAAACGTGCGCGACATATTCGATGGTACCAGGGCCCGGCTGATCAGTCTGGACGATAATCCGCCGACCTGCACGATGACCTATTCGGAGATACCGCCCGGCGAAACCAGCGCGCACCACATCCACGAATGGGAGCATGAGGTCTACATCATCGAGGGCAGCGGCAGCCTGGTCTGCGATGGCATCAGTTATCCGGTCAAGGCCGGCGACGCTCTGTTCATCCCGCCCAACGTGGACCACTACACCTTGAACGATGGCGGCCATGGGAATATCCACCGCATCGAGATCAACCCCTTGGTCGCCGCCCAGAGCGGGGGCGCGCAAAACGAAGGTGGCGAAGGCACCGGGCAGCCGCCGGTGGTCCGCAATCATAGTGAACTGGACCGGAAAGCCGGTCACGTGCTGATCAGCAGCAAAGACGGCGCGCCCAACTATGTGATGCTGCACAATGACCCCATGCCGCCCGGCGCCGTCAGTCATGCCGACACCGGCGGGCATACCCACGAATGGGAGCATGTGGTCTATGTCCTGGAAGGCACGGCCACCCTGGTCTGCGGCGGTAAAGACTACCCCGTAACCCAAGGGGACGCCATCCTGGTGCCGCCCAACGAACACCACCAGTGGAAGAACGAATCCCAGGCCCCCTTGATACGCGTCACCTACAATCCGGTGGCCTCGGAGACGGCGGAGCACTGATCAATTTGGACAGGTATCTGCCCAAGATCTGCACTATTCACATCGTGGGAACAGGTTCATAATGTACCCTGATACCAATTGTTTCCTATTTAGTATCCGGGTTTATGAGCAACATTCAGTAAAACAACTGATGTCCGTTTGTCGAATTTCGTGCAAAGCGCTGATCTCCTAAAATGAGTTTAGAAATATGATGAAAAGCGGCAGTTCATATAAGTTCTTGATTTTCGGATTGATTATTTCATTATGGCTTTTGGCGATTCCCGGAACTGCTCTGGCAGTACATCAACTCCCAGTTGTCTCTGGCTTCACTGTGACGACTTTCGCCACGCCGGTCGAGGTCAATGGGATCACATCTGACCCCGCTGGAAATATCTACGCCATCGACCAGGGCGCCGGCGTTATTACCAAGATCACCCCCAGCGGCACACAGACCGTTGTAACAACGTTGGGCGGAAGTGGTTGGATCAACATTTATTTCGATCCAGTATCAACCAACCTTTTCGTCACAAATTTCACTTTAAAACTCGTAAAAAGAGTGACGCTGGCAGGTGTAACCACCGATCTCATCACTGGTCTTTCCGGTGGACCTTCAGGCATCACAGGCGATGCTGACGGGAACATCTACGTGGCCGAGCAGGGGCCGGCTAACCTCATTCTAAAATTGTTCCCAGGCGGCAGCGACACCATCTACAGTTCCTCGGGACTCAGCAACCCAGACGGAATCAACTTTGGTTCGGATGGAAAACTGTATGTGGGTAATAGGGGCACCGGCGATGTCACCGTGGTCCCGGTTGGTGGTGGAGCAGCGGTCCAGTTGGCCGGGGGCTTAACTCAACCGTTCGACGCCCTTCCCGATAGCAATGGGAACGTCTACGTTCCGCACCCCACCCTAGGGACCCTATCAAAAATAACTCCAGGGGGCTCCGTCTCTACGTTCGGCTTAGGATTCCACGAACCAAAAAACCTAGCCTTCGATCCCAGCGGCAACCTGTTCGTTGTCGACTCTAGCGCCGATACGATCTACAAAGTTGCAGCGGTGGATGTACTACTGCCCCTGGATCTTACCACCTGTGGGTCACCGATTAATGGAGAGGAGATCCTGTTAGATGTGGAAGGACAGACATACATCCTCGCCAACGATATCACCCTTCCCGCGGCTGAGAATTGTTTCTTTATCACGGCCAACAATGTCACCCTGGACGGCAATGGGAAAACAATAACCGGTTTTGGTAATGCTGGCAACGGCGTAACTGTCCTGGGCAGTTTCCAACCCCCCAACGACCCCACACTTGACGCCCCAATTGTGGGCTTCACAATAAAAAATCTGAATGTTACCGGCTTTGCCTTGGGGATCAGTTTCGAGAACGGAGACGGTGGAACCGTCAGGGACAACCAGCTTGACTCCAACACGTTCGGGATTATCCTGAACAGTGATTCGGTTGGCAACACCATCACGGCAAACATACTCACTGACCAAGTCTCTACAGGCATTCGAGCGGCCAGTGGTTCAATCGGCAATGACTTCACCGGCAACGTGATCAGCGGGAGCGGCATTTTCGATGCCCAAGACGCCTCTACCGGGGGGAGCGGCACTGCAGGCACGGATAACACCTGGACCGGCAACATTTGCGATAGCAGCTCACCGGATGGGCTCTGCGACGATTTGCCAGGGGGCAATTTTGAGGTCCTGCTAACACCGGCCAGTGAAACGAACACGGTGGGCACCGACCATACAGTTACAGCTACCGTTAGCCAAAACGGGGTGGCGGCTGTTTTTCAGGTCGTGTTTATCGTGGTTTCCGGCCCTAATGGAGGCACAGATAGTGACACCAGTAGCTCGCCCTCCGGCACATGCAATCGGGATACAAACGATGACTGTATAGCGAACGCCAGTGGGGTGGTTTCCTGGACGTACACCGGCACAGGGGGCCCCGGGACTGACAAGATCAAGGCTTGCACGTTAGCGACGCCGATCACATGCTCCTCGGAAGTGACCAAGGTTTGGGAGGTGGACTCGCCTGACGCCGACGGCGACGGCGTGCCCGACGACATAGACATCTGCCCCGGAACACCTGATGGGGTAGTGGCGGTAGACGACAAAGGCTGCGACGCGTCCGACCTATTCGAGCGTCTCGTTGCTGAGATTAACGGCCTGGTCGGCCCCAAGGGGATCCGGAACTCGCTGCTGGTCAAGCTTAACGGAGTCCAAACGGCGATCGAGAACGGCCAAGACAAGGTCGCTCTGAACAAACTGAAATCCTTCGTTAACCACGTGAAGGCACTGGATGGCAAAAAGCTGACCAGTGGACAAGCCAGCCTGTTCCAACAGCTTGCCGACGTTATCAGCCAGACGATAGAAGGCACATAAGCGATACCGCCTACCGGTTGTACCGTCAAGAAAGAGCACCCTCTTTGAGAAGGTGCTCTTTCTTTGTGGACAGGCGCCAGATAGGCGCGCCATTAAAAACCCTACTCTGCCATCCACGGATATAATCGACTCATATGGCCCACGACGAAACCAACGAACACCAAGAAAGTCCACGCGCTTTGTTAAAGCTGGTCGCCGCCGGCATCTTCGTGATAGCCGTCGCCGGTGGAGTCGCTGGCATCCTTGCTGGGACCGGTGCGTTTTCATCTTCTTCAACTGACTCAGCGGCCGGTCCAATAGTTCAAGAAATTCCAGACACGCAAACCCCGCCCGGCGCTACCACCGCCGCGCCCGCCGCCTCCGAGGTAATCTCCACTGTGTCGGTATCTCCCGGCTTGCCTGCTGTCTTGGTCTCGGCCGACGAACGGGTCGTGGTCCAAATACAGGCCGGGTCGGTTGACCGCCCTCTAAATCTGACGTACGAGCCGCTGCGGGTTGAAGAGATTCCCCAGATTCCGGTTGGGTTTGTCACCACCGATAAAATCTTTGACCTGTCATTAACCCAAGCCGCCCAAGAAGACCAGTCTCCCTTGCAGCTTGCCGCGCCGATCACGGTCACGGTATCTCTGAGCGAATCAGAGATTGCCCTGGCAGAGAGAAAAGAAGCCAATCTCGTGATCCAACACTACAAAGACTCCGAGGCTGGCTGGGAACTACTGCCCACCGCCGTGGATTTCACTGCTAGGACCGCCTCCGCGCTGGTGGACAGCCTGAGCATCTTCGCGCTGACCGTGGCAACGGGACCAACGGCTGGTTCGGATAACGCAACTGCTCCGGTGGATTCGGGAACCAGCGAAGAGACCGGGCAACCAGCCGAGGATGAAACGGTACCAGCCCAATCAGCGGATCCCGGACCATCGCCTGACCCGGCGGTCGAGCCAGTCCTTGGGCCAACCGACACGCCTGCGCAGACCGCTGCCCCAGCTCCGACCGTCGGCCCAACGGCGGTGGCCACGGCAACTCCGACCGCTGTTCCAACTCCCACAGCAATCCCAACGGCGGTGCCGACTCCAGTATCCGCACCAACGCCAGCGCCGATAATCGGGGGTGGAACCGCGCCGACGCCTGTGCCCAACCCCACCTCCATACCCACGCCTACCCCAACACCGGCGCCCACGCCCACTCCCATTCCTGGGGCCACGCCAATCCTGACTCCAACGCCAACGGCTACGCCGGTGCCCACAGCTACCCCAGTTCCGACTGCGGCGCCGGCGCCCACCCCCACCCCCACTCCGCAGCCTCCCAGCGATTTCGCTTTCAGGTCTGACCGGGACGGCAACTGGGAGATCTACGTGAGCAACATCGACGGCTCGAGCCAGACGCGGCTGACCACCGATGCCGCGCAGGACATAGAACCGGCCTGGTCGCCCGACGGCAGCAAGATAGTCTTCACCTCGGACCGGGACGGCGACTGGGAGATCTACGTGATGAACGCCGACGGCAGCGGCCAGGTCCGGCTGACTACCGACGGTAATACCGACCATTGGCCTGAGTGGTCGCCCGACGGCGCCAAGATCGCTTTCACCTCGTGGCGCACCGGCGACGGTGAGATATTCGTGATGGACGCGGACGGCTCCAACCAGACGAATCTCACCAACAACTCGGCCATAGAAGGTCAACCAACCTGGTCACCCGATGGGGCGAAGATCGCCTTTATCTCGACCCGGACGGGCGATGACGAGGTCTTCGTCATGGGAACGGACGGCTCCAACCCGGTGAACCTGTCGAACAGCGCCACCGACGAACAGCCGGGGGCCTGGTCACCCAACGGCTCCCAGATCGTCTTCGCTTCCTTCAGAAACGGGCAGAAAGACCTATACGTGATGAACGCAGACGGAAGCGGGCAAACGAACCTGTCCAATAACTCGAACTCAGATAGCGGCGCTTCATGGTCGACCGACGGGTCGAAGATCGTGTTCACCCGTGGCGATGACATCTTCCTGATGGACTCGGACGGTGGCAACCAGGTTGCGGTCATCACCAGCTCCGGCAGGGACCGGCAACCTGATTGGAAGCCTTAATCAGCCCATATACGGAATTATCCGGTCGCCGATCAAGTCTATGGTTTTCATGATCTGGGCGTGGGAGGGGCCTCCCGAATGAGCGTGGCGCAGCCGCAATAGGCAGGTCTCGGCCCCGGTGCCTTCGCTCCACCGCTGGAATTCGGTCAGGCATTCCTCTGGGTCGCCCATGATCAGTCGGTCTTTCGCGATCCGGTCCAACGTCAGTTCCGATTCGTCTTTGATCGACTTGAATTCGGATAGACCATTCCGCCAATAGTATTTGTAGGCGGCTATGACTTCGGGGCCATAGACCTCTTCCGCCTCCTTTCTGGAGCCGGCCACCCAGGCGTCCCGCATGATCACCGGCGCCGGCTTTTTCCCGGCGGCTTCGGCGGCCACTTTGTATTCATCGATCAACCGGCAGGTGTTGTCCAGGGTGGTGCTGGGCGTGGTGACCAACGCATCTCCGATATTTGCCGCCCGCCGGGCGCTCACCGGAGCGCTGGCCCCGATCCAGATGGGAGGGTGCGGTTTCTGCACCGGGTCCGGCCGTACCGTAAGGTCCTTGATGTGGTGGTGCTTGCCATCGAACGAGAATTCCTTGCCCGACCAGCAATTGCGCAGGATTTCCACTTTCTCCTCGAACAGTTCAACGCGGTCCGACATGCTGACGCCAAAGGCCCGGAAATCGGCCTCCTGGTAGCCCAACCCTACGCCCACGGTTACCCGTCCCTTGGAGATTATATCGAGCGTCACGACGTCCTCGGCCAGACGGACCGGGTGGTGCAGCGGCAGCAAGATGACCGATGTTCCCACCCGCAATGTGGTGGTCGATGCCGCCACGGCGGTGCAGACGATCAACGGCGACGGTAGAAACCCATCTTTGTCCTGATGGTGTTCCCCAAAGAAGCACGAGTCGAACCCGGCCTGCTCGGCCAACCGCGCTTCCTCGATAACCTCGTCGACGCACCTGGGCAGGTCCTCGCCGCGAGGCGGGTTGGCGATGGAACTGTAGATTCCGAATTTCATGGAATCACCACCTTGTTGGCTCGTTTATTCCTACTCGTCGTAGAGAGTATCACCGTATAGAATGAGATTGCCAATCGAGAGCGTTGCGCCCAACAAAGCGGGAGGACCGTCCCAAAGATGCCCGAATTGCCTGAGGTGGAAAACACGCGCCGAATCTTGGTCCGGGCGGGACTGCCCGGTTGCACCATCACCGGCGCCGACATCACCTGGGCCAACACGGTCAAAAAGCCGTCGGCGGCGGAACTGGCGGAGGGTCTAAAGGACCGCACCATTCAGGACATCCAGCGCCGGGGCAAGTACCTCATACTCCCCCTGTCGGGGGGCAACCCGGCGACATTCATCGTGCATCTGGGTATGACCGGCAGGCTCCGGGTCCAGCCCAAATCTCAAGACCCAGACCCCATGACCCGGCATTTTTTCCCATTGGACGACGGGCGGGAACTCCGTTTCGTGGACGGCCGAAAATTCGGCAAGCTGTGGCTGGTGAACTCCCCCGACGAGGTGCTGCCCAAGATGAGCCCCGAACCCTTCGACGACAGGTTCACCGTCGAGACTCTGGCGGAATCTTTCGCCGGCAGGAAGGCCCCCGTAAAAGCCCTGCTGCTGGAACAGTCCATCGTCTGCGGTCTGGGGAACCTCTATGCCGACGAATCGTTGTTCTTGGCCGGCCTGCACCCGGAGCGGCCTGCCAGCGAGCTTTCGATCGACGAGGTCGCCCGGCTGCGGCAGGCGATAATCGACGCCCTTACCGCCGCCTACGGCGTCTACGACCGCGCGCGTGACCAACACTGGCCCGACCCGCCCACGGCCTTGACCACCTGGAGCCACCCTCGGGACATCAAGGCGTCCTGTCCCAACTGCAAGACCAACATGAAGGCCATCCGGGTCCGCGCCCGGGGCACCTACTACTGCCCCACGTGTCAGATTTGATCCTTAGGAGCGCCGCATGGCAGACAACGCCCATGATCTGTTGATCATTTACACGTCCAAGAATGGCCGCACCGGCGCCATGGTGGAACCCATCCGCCAGGGGATGCACGACGCCGGCGCCAGTACGTTGGTCCGTACCGTGGAAGAAGTGCAGTGGGAGGAGATGTTGTCCGCCAAGGGTGTGATCGTTGGGACTCCGGTGCGGTTCGGAGACGTTGACTGGCAGATCAAGCGGCTGTTCGACGTCACGGCTCTCCAGGACTACCCGGGCCCACTTTCGGGCAAGGTCGGCGGGGCGTTCACCGGGGGAGGCCGGCCCGGCGGCGGCGCTGAATTGGCCCTGCTCAGCATGCTCCACATCCTGCTGAACCACGGCATGGTGATCCAAGGCCACGCTTATTCCACTCATTACGGCCCGGTGGCCCTGAGCGACTTTCCCCAGGAAGAGGTCAAGGCTACCTGCAACGCCTGGGGCCGGCACTGGGCGGAGCTGGTGCAGCGGCTTAACCCGGCTGGGTGAGGGCTGGGTGGTTCGACGGGCTCACCACGAACGGAACCAACCGCTCACCACGAACGGAACCAAA
>JADFPD010000059.1 GCA_022562475.1 Chloroflexota bacterium
TGCCCCAGGGAGCCTTCCCGGAACTTGACGACGCTATCTTCGGCAACGAAGAGGACGCAACTGATCCCCAGGCGCCTGGCACGGTCAGCGAGCCCATCTTCACCAATGACGGCTTCTACCTGATCAAAGTACTCTCCGGCGCCGAGGAGCATGAACTGACGAACATTATGGGCTCGAAGTTGCTCAGGGAGTTGGTGGTTAGCTGGCAGCAAGATGCCCTTGCGTCGGGGACCAGCCAGGGAATCGTGCGAATGAACTTCAACAGCAGGTTGTACGAATGGGTCGCTGATCAGGTGGCCGTCACCGCGCCACGGATTGACCGGCCCACGCCGGCCCCAAACCTCCTGCCAGGGTTGGGCCGGTAAACGCCAATGACGCAGTCCTCGGGCGTTCCCGCTGATATCCCCGCGGTGATCAATGTCGGCCTGATGGGGTTGGGCGTGGTCGGTACCGGAGTTGCCGCCACCCTGCTCCGCAAGAACTCGCCCGTCTCCGATGTGACCGGACGGTCCGTGAGGCTCAAGAAGGTGCTGGTCCGTGACCTTTCCCGTCCCAGGGACATTGACCTGCCCCCTGGCTTGTTGACCGCCGATGCGGAAGATATCCTCGCCGACCCCGACATCCACATCGTGGTGGAGGTTATGGGCGGAACGGACCCGGCGGAAAGCTATCTGAAGCAAGCCCTCTCCGCCGGCAAACACGTGGTCACCGCCAACAAAGAGGTGATGGCAAAATCGGGACCGGAGTTGCTGGCGTTGGCGCGGGAGAACCGCGCCAATCTGTTATTTGAAGCCAGTGTCGGCGGCGGCATTCCCATCGTCGGTTGCTTGATGAACGAACTAGCCGCCAACGACATTCGCTCCATCCGCAGCATCATCAACGGCACCACCAACTACATCCTAACCCGCATGGCCCATCACCGGACCAGCTTCCAGCAAGCTCTGAGGGAAGCCCAAGACCTGGGCTACGCCGAGGCTGACCCAACCAACGATATCGAGGGAATCGATGCCGCCTACAAGCTGACCATACTCGCGTCCTTGGCCTACCGGTGTGCGTTCCAGCATGAGGATGTCTACTGCGAAGGCATCTCCAAACTTGAGCCCCAGGACTTTCGCTACGCCCAGGAATTGGGTTACGCGATCAAGTCTTTGGCCATTGCAAACTTGGTTGACGGCGCGGTGCAACTGCGCGTTTATCCGGCGTTCGTGCCCGCCGAACACATGCTTGCCAAGGTTGATGGAGTGTACAATGCCGTGGAGGTCGACGGCAGCCTCTGCGGACAGGTCCTGTTCCACGGGATGGGAGCAGGCAGGGAGCCTACCACCAGCGCCGTGGTCGGCGATCTCATCGAAGTGGTCCGCAATATGGGCAGACATGCCGCACCATCGAGAGTGCAAGCCGGGGAGGGACCGCAAAACGGCCCGGCCCTGGCCGTTCGGCCGATAGGCGACCTGCAGGCCCGGTATTACATCCGCCTGGACGTGGCCGACCACCCTGGAGTGCTGGCGCAGATCGCGAAGGTCTTCGGTGATGGGCAGATCAGCATCGCCGCGGTACTCCAAAGGGATACCCACCCTGAGACAGAGAGCGCCGAGATCGTGATTACCACGCATCCCGCCAAAGAGGAGTCCGTGCAGCATGCCCTTCAAGCAATGGCCGGACTGCCCCAGGTTAGAAAGGTGAGCAACATGATCAGGATCGAAGAATGATGCCACCGCAGGCAAAACAATGGTGGAATAGGAGATTGGGTTAATCGTATGGGTGCTGGGGTTTTAAGGACCTACCGGGACCTGCTCCCATTAACCAGCGCCACGCCCATGATCACCATGGGGGAGGGCGATACCCCGCTGGTCAAGTCCAACCGTCTGGGACGGGAGTTGGGCTGCCCGGAGCTTTATTTTAAACTGGAGGGTTGTAATCCCACCGGGTCTTTCAAGGACCGGGGCATGGTGGTGGCCATCGCCAAGGCGCTGGAAGAAGGCACCCGGGCGATCATGTGCGCCTCGACGGGAAACACCAGCGCATCGGCGGCGGCCTTTGGGGCCTACTGCGACATACCGACCTTCGTCTTGATTCCCAAAGGGGAGGTCGCCATGGGCAAGCTGGCCCAGGCTATGATCTACGGCGCAAAAGTGATTATGATCAACGGCAATTTCGACGCGGCCCTGGGGCTGGTACGCGAGTTCACCGAGCACAACGACATCACTCTGGTAAACTCCGTGAACCCCAACCGTATCGAAGGTCAGAAAACGGCCGCCTTTGAACTGGTTGATACCCTGGGGGACGCCCCGGACTTGCTTTTCATACCCGTGGGCAACGCAGGGAATATCACCGCTTACTGGAAGGGATTCCGGGAGTACCAGGACTTGGGCCGGAGCCAGACGCTGCCTCGGATGATGGGGTTCCAAGCCGAGGGCGCCGCGCCGATCGTGAGGGGAGAGGTCGTGGCCAGACCCCAAACGATAGCGTCGGCTATACGCATCGGAAACCCGGCCACCTGGCAAGGGGCTATCGATGCACGGGACGGGTCCGGCGGCATCATCGATTCAGTATCGGATGACGAGATACTGGATGCCTACCGGCTTTTGGCCGAAAAAGAAGGGATATTCTGCGAACCGGCGTCGGCGGCCTCGTTTGCCGGGCTCGTGAAGATGCACCGCCAAGGGCTGGACCTGCACGATAAGCGCATCGTATGTATCTGCACCGGCAACGGCCTGAAAGACCCAGACTTGGCAGTGAGCAGCGCTGGGGTGAAGGCGGTCGAAGTCGATGCGACCATCGAGGCGATCGAGGCGGCTACCCTTGGAATCGGTGGATAGGGGGGAACAAGACGGTCCAAACACAGCGCATAAAGGAAGCGGTGGCCGAGATATTGGCCGCCATTGGCGAAGACCCGGACCGTGAGGGGCTGCTACATACCCCCGACCGGGTCGCACGGATGTATGAAGGTCTATTTTCCGGTGTTGGCATCAACACCGATGAGGCGATAGATACCGTCTTCGAGGCCGAGAGCCAAGATCCGGTGGTCGTGAACGGCCTGGTCTTCTATTCCGTGTGCGAGCATCATTTGCTGCCCTTTTTTGGCGAGGCACGCCTGGGTTACGTTCCCAACGGCAAGATTGCCGGTATCAGCAAACTGGCGAGGGCGCTGGAAGTGGCGGCGCACCGGCCTCAGGTGCAAGAGCGGCTCACCGCCGATGTCGCGAACGCGATATTCAATGTCCTCCAGCCCGATGGCGTCGTAGTGGAACTGGAAGCGGAACATCTCTGCATGGCCATGCGGGGCATCAAGAAACCAGGCACACGGGTGCTAACTTCGGCGACACGCGGCGAATTCAAAAATTACCCGTCGGGGCGGGAAGGCCTCCTAGCTCTGATGCACAGTAGGTAAACGGTAGTAGGTAGATAGTGGCGAACACACCGATCACATCTTTTCAAGAGATTGAAACCGAATGGGAATCAGTGCTGCATGACAGCCCGGCCGACACCCTGTTCCTCACACCTCAATGGCAGAAGGTTTGGTGGGACACCTTCGGCGACGGCCGGACCATGTGCGGGTTCTCCTACCCTGTCCCAGACGGGGGAGCCGGGGGCGGAGTGGCCGCCATCGCCTCCCTGGCCAAGTCCGGCGACACTGTTTCGTTCGTGGGCAGTCAAGACATCTTCGATTACAACGACTTCCCCATCAGGCCGGGACACGAAGAGGGCTTCTATCGTTCGCTGTTGGAATGTATGGAAGAACAAAACGTGAGAATGCTGCGCCTGAACTCCTTGAGAGAGAGCTCCCTGACCCTCGAGTTGTTTCCGGAGATGGCCCGCGACCGGGGATATACGGTGGAGATCGAACAAGAAGACGTCACCTCTGGCATCGTTCTTCCAGGCACCTGGGATAAGTACCTAGGTATGCTGAACAAGAAAGACCGCCACGAACTTCGCCGCAAGTTGCGAAGGCTGGACACCCAGACTGAATGGAAATGGTATGCCCTGTCAGAACCGCTCCAGGTGGCCGAGCGGTTGGGCGAGTTTTTAGCCTTGATGCGCCTGAGCCGCACGGACAAAGACGAATTCATGACCCCGGAGCGGGAGCGTTTCTTCCACAACATCACACAGCGAATGGCCGAGATGGGACAACTCCAGTTGTACTTCCTGGACCTGGACGGCTCCACCGTGGCCACCGCCCTATGTTTTGACTACGGGGGTTCCCGCCTGTTATACAATAGTGGCTACGACCCCGAGTATGGCTATTTCAGCGTGGGGCTGTTGCTCAACGCGATGTGCCTAAAGGACGCCATAGACCGGGGCCTTACTTATTTCGACTTTCTGCGCGGCTCAGAGCCTTATAAGGCCCATCTGGGTGGGCAGCAGAGGAGCCTTTATCAGATGGTGGTAACGAAGAGTTGAGCGTGGCGCGAGCAGCATTCATAACTCTCCACGCCTGCCCCTTGGCAGCCCCCGGACAAGGGAAGTCAGGTGGTATGAACGTATACGTCAGGCAATTGGCCGCTGCCCTGGGGGACATGGGGATGCAGATAGACATCTTCACCAGGGAGCACCTCGATGTCGCCAATCGCATCGAGACAATCGGGCCAAACGTGCGCGTTATCCACATCAAAGCGGGGGAACCGGAAGCCCGCGTTGGAGACCTATATGCCCATCTCCCTGAGTTCCTAGTCCAAGTGAATGCCTTCAGGGAAGAAGAGGGGCTTGAATACGACGTGGTCCATTCCCACTATTGGCTGTCTTCATGGGTCGGCCGTGAACTGTCCCAGTCGATGGGCGTTCCCCACATCGTAACCTTCCATACGCTGGGCCTCATAAAGATGCAGTCTCGAGCCGGCGAAGTGGAGCAGGCCGAACGGCTGGTCGTCGAAGCCGAAGTGATGGCCTCCGCTGACCGGATCATAGCCTTCAGTTCCCACGAACGGGACGCCATGGCGCGGCTGTACGGCGCCGACGCCGGCAAGGTCTCGCTGGTGCCCTGCGGCGTTGATCTCTCCGTGTTCCGTCCCCTTGACCGGAAATCGGTGCGGGACCGGCTGGGCCTGAACGGCGAAAAGATACTACTGTACGTTGGCCGGATCGAGCCACTGAAAGGGCTGGACCTATTGGTGGAAACCGCAGCTCAGATGGACTCCGAAGCAGGAATCCGGGTGATCGTGGTCGGAGGCGATGTCAACGGCGACCGGGAGATGGACCGAGTTAAGCTGTTGGCCAAGGAACGGGACTTGGAAGACAAGATCGACTTCGTCGGTCAAGTTGACCACACAGAACTCCCCCTGTATTACAACGCCGCCGACGTATGCGTGGTGCCTTCCTACTACGAGAGTTTTGGGTTGGTGGCTTTGGAAGCCATGGCCTGCGGGACCCCAGTTGTAGCCAGCAGAGTCGGGGGACTTTCCACGATCATTCAACATGGCCGCACCGGCTATCTGAAACCATGGCGGTGCCCTGACGCCTTCGCCAACTCGGTGGAGATGATCATCTCCAGTGACGGTCTGCAACAGAGCTTGGGCGAAGCAGCCCGTAAGCGCGCCGAGGGCATGGGCTGGGACAACGTGGCCGCGATGATGTGGCAAGAGTACGCCGCCTTGACCGGTCGCCTCGTAGAAGACGATAATTAAGTATTGATCGGCCCGGTCATGGGCTCGATTCGACCGGTATCGAAGCCTCGAAGCTATCCCCGCTTTGTCTCCGGACCTAAAGTAACATTGCCTTGGCGGCCTACAGGTTTGGCCGCCAGGTATCGACCAAATCCCCGGAGGAGACCTTGACCCCAGAATCCCAGGATGCAGGCAGCCGCGTTCGCCGGAGCCGTCTTGGCCCCCTTCGCCGGCCGATTGTCCACTTTCAACGCACCCTAGGCGCCGGCATCTTGGTGATTCTGCCCATCGGCATCACCGCGTTGGTCCTGAAGTTTTTCTTCGACCTCCTGGACCCAGTGCTTGAACCGTTAGTGGACCTGCTGCCCGGACGGTCAGTCACCGGCACGGGCATGGTCGCCCTGATAGTGCTGGTCTACTTGCTGGGTCTGTTCGCGGCCCAAGTAGTGGGGCGGCGCCTGATCGGGATCGGGCACCGGGTGATGGAAGTTATTCCGGTGGTAAAGGGTATCTACGGCACCACCCGCATGGCCATCGAGATCCTGTCGAAAAACCAAAATGGCAACGGCAATGGCGATCTCGGTGAAGACAATCAATACGCGGGCGTGGTCTTGATCGAATACCCCAGGGCCGGCATCATGTCCATCGGACTGATCACCTCCTCCATGCTGGACACGGACGGGGAAGAGGTATTGTCGGTCTACATCCCCACCACGCCGATACCTTCGTCCGGGTTCTTGGTTCTCGTACCTGCGTCTGAAGTTACGCGAACGGATATGAGCGTGGAAGACGCCATGAGGGTGGTGATTTCGGGGGGAATCCGGCTGGATACCGTGTTCCAGCGATCTGGATTTCAGGTGCCGGGCAGAACTCGCTCGAACCAGTGACGCTCGCCCATCGTCTTGAAACCGATGGACCTGTAGAGTCCCACCGCCGGTCCGTTATCTCCGTCAACTTCCAAGCCGATCTCAGCCTGTCCAATCGAACGCAGATGCTTCATTCCGGCCTGTAGGATGTGGCGGCTCACGCCCTTCCCCCGGTATTCGGGAACCACGCCAATCATGCCGATCATGCCACGTACGCCGTTCTCAGCCGGGACCATTACCGTCCAGCAATAACCCGCGGGATGATCGCCATCGAACAAGAACAATAATCCGGCCTTGGACGTGTTGGGCATGTTGGTGCGGTATTCGATCTGCTCTTCAGAGTTGGGGCAGAATCCCCAGCTACCCAAAAATGCATCGTTCTGGACCCGGGTCAGCAGGGGTGTGTCGCCCGCCTGGAAGGACCTCACTGAATAGCCTTGGGGAAGTTCCAACTCGGGCAGTTCGTCCTCGTTCCACACCATGTCCAGGTAGGTGCGCACCAGGGTAAACCCAGCCTGCTCCAGCACTTTGCCACGTCCCGACTCAGGAAGCACACATATGTGGGCTACACCCAACCCCTCGGTTTCGACCAGCGCCAACGCCCGTTGCACCAGCTCTACTTCGTCCGCGCTGCCGGCCAGTTCCGGGGCAGTAATCAGCTCGATTACTGCTCGGCTGATAGGGAATTCCCGAAAAACCAGGGCCAGGCCTTTGATCTGACCGGCATGCTCCAACACGAGACAATTCTCCGTTGGACCAAGGCCCGGCTGCCCTAGAACACCCTGAAATGTGCTGAAGCAGAGATCGTGTGGTTCGCTGGTCGAGCTACCGTGAGAGGCGACGAATTCGGCGAGAGCCGTTTTGTGATTGTTTGTGTACTTGACGACTGGCAATCGGGTCTTCCAGACTGGTAAACTCTAAAGCTGAATGCTCGAAGCTCAAGTTGACGGATTTCGACGCCGCTGTGCGCAGCAGGCGGAAAACGTGGTGGCCGATGACTGCGGATTCGTGATTGACAGCCTTGGCCGATTGTAGCAGAGTATCCTACGGTTCACAATGCCTTCGATTTCCGGAACCAATAGTGCATGAATCCGCTGGCACATGCTATCTTGTGCCGAACTCGCGTAATATCGGCGTCGTTTGTCGTAAATTGATTCTGAAAAACCTAAAACCTTGGCAACAGCCGGGATACCCTGCGGCCTGTGCCATCATAAAGGACCCTAGGAGGCCCCCGGCAGATGGATGAAACCCCGCGGAAAGTTCTGGTAGTAACCCCTCACCCGGACGACGCCGATTTCTGGTGCGGCGGGACGGTCGCCAAGTGGATCGGCGACGGAGCAACGGTGCGCTACGTCCTTTGCACCGACGGCGGCAAAGGCACCACCGACCCAAATATCTCTTCGGCAGATCTATCCAAGATACGCGAGCGAGAACAAGCCGACGCAGTGGAGATACTGGGGGTCCAGGAACTGGTGTTGCTCCATCATCCCGACGGCTTTCTAGAGGATGACGACGAGTTCCGGAAGGAGTTGGTCCGCCAGATACGCCAGGTGCAGCCAGACGTTGTGCTGTGCCCCGAGCCGTACCGCAGGAACCTCGCCTGGCACCGCGACCACCGGATAACCGGGCAAGTCACCCTGGACGCCGTCTTCCCCTGCGCCCGCGACCATCTCCACTTCGTCGAGCTATGGCGTGACGAAGGCCTGGAACCCCACAAAACGGCGACCATATTATTCTGGGGGACCGAGCTGCCCGACACCACCATCGATATATCAGAGTCCTTGGAGACCAAGACGAAAGCGGTGGCTGCCCACAAGAGTCAGATGAACGGACGGGGCCAAAAAGAGGTTGAAGATTTCATCAGGGAACGTGCGCTGCCATCCGAAGGCGGCTCCGGTGTTGAATACGTCGAAGCATTCCGGAGGATCGATTTCCGGACCTAGGTCCGATGGCCAAAAGAGCTGGATTCACCGCGACCGCTAAAGCGCTGAATCTCCAGGATTCTCTAACAGGGCCGGCCGCAGCAGCGGCAGAGCGGGGCCGCCGAATGAAAGCAGGCGGTCGTGGAACCCCTTGAGACTGTAGGCGCTCCCTTGCTCCCGCCGGTAGTCCTCGCGCAGCTTCAGGATCATCAGCTTGCCCAGGGTGTAATTCAGGTATCCGGGGTCAAAGGTCCCCCGCAGCGCCTCCCTCCGGGCCGGCAGCTCGGCCATGTAGGCGTTCTCCATGAAGAACCGGGTAGCGTCGTCCAGAGTCATCCCCTCGGTGTGCATCCGGAGCGAGCACATGTACCGGCAGTTTCGGACCAAGGCCTCCAGAAGCTGGGTCAACAACAGCTTCGGCTGTCCGTCTCCGTACTCCGTTTCCAGCATCATCTGCTCGGTGTAGTGGGCCCAGCCCTCCGTGAAGGAGTAGGAGGTTGCCACGCGGTTGACCAGCGGCAGCTCCCGCCCGTAGCGGTTGTGCAGGTGATGGACGAAATGGCCGGGGTAGACCTCGTGGATGGAGATGATCTTCAGCGTGTCATAGTTGAAGTTGGAGAGCCATTCTTCTTTCTTTTGGGCGCTCCAGTCATCCTCCACCGGTGTTACATAGTAGAAAGACTCGGTGGCCCGGGTTTCCAGGGCGCCGGCGCTGTCCATGGCCGCGAAGGCATAGCGCATGTAGGTTGGCGTCTCGATCACCTGACAGCGGTCCTCGGACGGCACGCTGATCACATCGAAATCGATGAGCGATTGGCGGATGTCCTCCAGCATGTCCCTTGTCTTGGGGATCAGTTCTTGGGCCTGGGGGTGGTTGCGGCCGATCTCCTCGACTATCTCGGGAACGGGCCGGCCGGGAGCGATGCTTTGGGCCAGGTCTTTGATGCGGGCCAGGTTGTCTTCCAGGTTGGCCTGACCGATGGCCGTGATCTGGCTTAGAGGAGCTTCCAGGCCCTCTCCGGTGGCCAACATGCCCGAATAAAGCTTTGTCCCGATGGCGAACCCTTCAGGACCACCCTCCCCTCGGCTCTTTAGGCGTTCCACGAAATGGTCAAGGGCTGCCGCGGCTGACTCGCGCGCCCGGTCGAATTCGCCTACTATATTCGAGTCAGGCACTTCTTTTGCGGCTTCCGCCAAGTCAACACGATAGAATCGGGCCATGCCCGAATAACTCTCCACGCTCATTTCGACGACGTGGGATGAGAGCGTGTCGGACAGCGCCCCGTCCAACACCTCCAGAAATTCGGGGGCCTGCCGCATTGCCGAAGCCGCCGACCGCAGGCGGTCCTCCAGCGGGGCGTAGTCCCTGCGGATGTAGCCGCTCACGTTCAGGTACCCGGTATGGCGCATGGGATTGTTTTCCAAGGGTTTGAGGTCGTTGAAGATGAACAACTCCCGGCGCAGGAACAACTCCATCATCCGGTAGCTCATCCGGCCGGCCTCGTCCAGGCCATCTGCGTCCAGCGCTCGCAATTCAACCAGGCTGCGGCGTAGTTCGCCTTCCCGGCGGGCGTTCTGGGACGGCGAGAGATCGGGCAACCGCCCGTCGTACTCGTGCCGTCCGATTCGCGACCCGGCTGTGGGATAGAAGTCCCAGTGCTCTTTGATCAGCCTTTGGGACAGCTGCTGGAACGCCGTGTCCATCTCATTCTGGGCCATGTCGCTCCTCAGACCGGTTATGCCTCTAAAGTATCACCCTTGCCTAGATGCCGGATTGTGCGGGGCCACTCATCATTCGCCATCGTAAATTAATCGCATGGACGTAGGCAAGGTCCGTTAAATCAAAAGGCGGCCCCATAGATGGGCCGCCTTTTGTTTTCCGGTTCCCGGCCGCGATCAGAGCAGGGTTTCGCTGATCTGGAATTGGGGTTCGATGTCGGTGTAATTGGGGAGGTCGCCCATGATCGCGCCACCGTGAGCTTTGAATGCGGCATGGACCTCTTCAGTGGTGTTGAAGTAGAGGTGTCCCACGGCAACGAACGGCGCGGGAGCGTTGGGGTCGGTGCTAGATAACCCTTTCTCCATCTCGCCGTTCACCAGGCCCATGGGACCCAGCAAACCTTGGACCAGTTCTAGGTGGGTGGTCGTCCAGTACCCGTGGTCGAATTTCTTGCCTTCCTCATTGGGATAGAAGACCGTGACTTTAATCATTACGCCGACTCCTGTTTGATCGTTAAAAGTTGGGAGAGATCACGCCCAGTGTACTAAGCGCGTTGGCCGCTGGCAATGCCGGCTAAGCGGACACGTTCGGATGGGCAAGGGGTCCTGAACGCTTCTGATACAATGAACCGGCCGCGATTTCGACCCGGAAGAATCCGCGGTCACAGCGTCCCCGTATTCAAAAAGATATGTTGCAAAAATCACTGTTCTTCGCCCATAACTTTCCTCTTACCTTCCCCCGTGCCGTTGCCGTCGCCGCCGTCTTGGTGGCTATCCTCCTCCTGGTGGCCTGCTCTTCGTCTTCGGATTCCGAAGGACCGCCGAATGAGACTTCGGACGGACTGGAGTTGGTCTGGGAAGCGTGGGATAAGATCAGCCAGAACTACGCCAGTTCCCAACCCATGGAGGCCGAATCTGTGGTTTCGGGAGCGATGGCCAGAATCTTGGACCAGCTTGATATCACTCCATACCCATTCTTGACCGAGATCGGGCGGATGCGCGGCCAGCCACCGGCCCACGTTCCGAGTGAGATGGCCGATCTATGGCGGGCAGTGGCCAAACACCAGGCGGCGAACCCTGATTTTGACCCGTCCACGATTGCCGAAACGGCAGTGAGCGGGATGTTGGCCGGACTGGGTGATTCTTCATCGGTATTTCTGACCGCTACCCAGTATCCCCTGGCCAAAGAGAGCCTGGAAGGCGGCATCGAAGGCAGTTACCTGGGTATCGGCGCCAGAGTGGTCTCCCAAGACGGCCAGATCGCGCTGTTCCCATTTGCCGATTCGCCTGCCGAGAGCGCGGGAATCATGCCGGGCGACATCGTAACGGCCGTGGGAGGCGCCTCGGTGGTGGGCCAGGGATTGCAGGAAATTGTGGAACGGGTGGCAGGGCCAAAGGGGACCAAGGTCGCCTTGGAACTCCTGAGGGAGGGGGAAGCCGAACCCGTTACCGTCGAGGTATTCCGGGGCGATATCGAACTGCAGTCAGTGGCCAGCCAGCTCATTCCCGGCGGTATCGGATACGTGCGCATATCCCGGTTCCGCGACAACACGGGTCAGCAGGTTTTCTCCGCCCTTGAAAACTTGAACCGGTTCGACATGTTGGCCCTGATCCTGGACATAAGGACCAACCCGGGCGGCTCACCGGAAGCGGCCAAGGAAACTGCCGCGCAGTTTTTGGCTGACGGGACGGTGTTTGGATATGTAGAGGGCCCGGACGGGGAACGCACCGAAATCATCATTGACCCGAATGCGAACCGGTTGGACCTGGATGATCTGCTGATCGCAGTTTTGGTTAATGAGCAGACATCGCGCGAAGCGGAGACGTTGGCTGCGGCATTACAAGAATCCGGGCGGGCCACCCTGATCGGCGTGACTACCTTTGGAGACCCCTCCGCCTATGGCTTCCTGGAACTGAGTGATGGATCGGCCATATACCTGCCGGTTTCGCGGCGGTACGCCCCCTCGGGCGACCTCCTGGGAAGATTGGGGTTAGAGCCCGATGTTAAGGTCCAGTCCGTCCCCGAAACGGAAGGCTACGGGCCAGAGAGCCAATTCAACCGGGCCTACGAGTTCCTTGATGACCAGTTGCCGCCTTTCCGTTAGAAACGGGCAGATAGAACAAGCCGGTGCGTTTCAGATGAATAAATAAAGACCTCTCCCACCGGAGAGGTCTTTATTTGCCTGACCGAATCTCGTTTCTTCGGGAACAGGGAGAGGCTCAAGCAGCGGCGCCGCCAGCGTCTTCCTGACATCTCAGGCACACAAAGGTACTGACGTCCTCTGGGAGGCTGTCGCTGGCCACGTTGCGCTTGCGGTTGCACACCGAACAGACCACCGTCTCCGTTGCGGGTGACGGCGCCGGGACGGTCACGGCGGTATCCAGTCCGCGGTACCCAACGTAATCGGGATTGGTCTCCCGCAAACGCTGGAAGCGCTCTCGGTCTTTTCGGCCCAATTGGTTCTCCTGGCGGTGCTGGGGAGGTGTTACTTGACCTCGACGGCGGCCCCAGCCTCTTCCAGCTTGCTCTTGATCTCTTCGGCTTCTTCCTTCGCGATACCTTCCTTGATGGAGGCAGGCGCCGATTCCACCAACTCTTTCGCCTCGCGCAGGCCCAAGGAAGTGACCTCACGCACGGCCTTGATCACGTTGATCTTGTTGGGGCCGATCTCCTTGAGGTTGACCTCGAATTCCGACTGTTCCTCGGCGGGGGCGCCGCCATCGCCTGCAGCGCCACCGGCAGCGGGTGCGGCGGCGACGGCCACCGGGGCCGCGGCGCTGATGCCGAACTCGTCTTCCAGGGCTTTCACCATGTCGGCCAACTCGACTACGTTCATCTCTTTTATCGCTTCTAAAATCTTGTCCTTAGTCAAAATGTCTCCTCTCTTTCTATCAGGCTTTTCGTTCTATCGGATTTTCTTGATCAACTTAATGGAATGGTCTGCTGGCGGCGTTATTCCGCCTCTTCCTCGCCGGCAGTTTCAGCTTCCGGCTCAGGTTCAGGTTTGGCTTCAGGTTCCTCCGCGGATTCCTCTTCGGCAGGTTCCGGATCCGGTTCGGCCTCCGTGGCCTCTGCCGCGGACTCCTCGTCCGCCGGGGCCTCGTCGGCAGACGCATCTTCAGCTTCCGCCGCAGGTTCATCGTCCGCTGGCGCCTCGTCCGCAGGTGATTCTGACGCAGCCTCCGCCGCGGGCTCCTCATCTCCGCCGGCCTCAGCGGGCGGTGACTCTTCCGCCGCTCCAGGATCTTGGGATTCGGCGCTGGCTTCGGGTCCGGGGGCGGGCTCTGGCTCTGGCGCCGGGGCCGGAGCCTCCGCTTCCAACTGGCGAATCCTTGCCTGCAACACATTGTCCAGACTCTGCAGCGGGCCGTTCAAAACGCTGAGAAGGCGGGATATGGGCGACTGCATCTGGCCCAAAAGCATGGCCAGCAGGACAGCCTTGGGAGGCAATGAAGCTAACTTGGTGACCTCGGCGGAGGACATGACAGCCCCGCCGCCCATGACGGCTCCCATGATGGCCAGGGTTGATCCGCCGGTGCGGATGTAATCAGCCACGGTTTTGGCGGCTTCCGCTGGGTCTTCATATCCCAGGGCGATGGCCGTCGGGCCTTCCACGATCTCTTTCAACTGGGGTATTTGGGCTTCTTCGGCGGCCAGGTGGAGCAGGGTATTCTTGACGATGGTGAAATCCACGCCGCCGGCCTTCATGGCCCGGCGTAGTTCGACCATCTGGTTCACCGAGATTCCCGAATATTTGGTGGTCATCGCGATGGAACTGCGCTCCAGCCGGCCCTTGATGTCCTGGACCCGGTCTCTTTTTTGCTGGGTGGGCAAATCATTCCTCCAACGGTGTTATTGAATATCCCGGGCCGTATACCCCGGGTTGAAAATCCCCTTGAATTAAAAAATCCCTACGCCAAACACGCGGCGCAGGGAGTCGGTAACTCCGATTTACTGTCCGTCGCGCCTGGGCGGGCGGCTCGCGCATTTAGCCCCTAATGGGGACCCGCGGTCTCTGGCGTGCTGATCGCTAGATTGTAAAGTTATTTCGTGATGCCGTTCGCCGGGTTATTCCGGCGCTTCCAATGCTTGCAGGGCCGGCAGGTCCAGCGAAACGCTGGGGCCCATGGTTGACGTGATGTATGCCGACCGGAAGAAAGGCCCTTTGAGGCTTTCGGGCCGGTCCCGGATTATAGCACTTGACAGGGCTGCCAGGTTATCCACCAGCTTGTCGGCGTCAAAACTCACCTTGCCCACCGAGGAATGGATGATGGCGGTCCGGTCGGTCCGGTATTCGGTCCTGCCGCCCTTTGCTTCTTGAATCGCCCGGGGCAGGTCTTGCGGTTGGACCATGGTGCCGGATCGGGGATTGGGCATGAGGCCCTTGCGGCCCAGGATGCGGCCCAATTTACCGATCTTAGGCATCAACTGAGGGGTGGCGAGTCCGACTTCGAAGTCGTCCCAGCCCCCTTCGATCTTCTCGATGAGATCATCTTCGCCAACGAAGTCCGCTCCGGCGGCCCGGGCCTCTTCGGCGCCTTCGGCGCCGGCGAAAACCACCACGCGGATGGTCTTGCCCAGTCCGTGGGGCAGGCTGCAAACGCCCCGAATCATCTGGTCGGCGTGCCGTGGGTCCACGTTGGTCCTTATGTGCAGTTCAACGGTCTCGTCGAACTTGGCGGTGGAAACTTCCTTGAGGAGTTCCATGGCCTCCAACGGAGGGTAGTCTTTTTCCAAGTCCACTTTTTCCGCTAACTCGCTGAACCGCCGGCTGTGCTTCACCATGGTAGCTATTCTCCTACGGCGATGCCCATGCTGCGGGCGGTGCCGGCAATGATCGCCATCGCTTGTTCGATGTCACCTGCGTTCAAGTCAGCCTTTTTCGATTCGGCGATCTCTCTGAGTTGCTGCTTGCTGATGGTGCCCACGCTGCCGTCGCGGAGTTCGGATACTCCCTTTTCGATTCCCGCGGCCTTGCGCAACATGTCCGACGCCGGAGGAGTGCGGGTTACGAAGGTAAAGGAACGGTCCTCATAAACGGTCAGGTGCACCGGAATGATGGACCCGGCTTGCGTGGCCGTCTTGGAGTTGTATTCCTTGACGAAACCCATGATGTTGACGCCGTGTTGGCCCAAAGCGGGACCCACCGGAGGGGCGGGCGTCGCCTTTCCGGCTTCCAGTTGCAATTTGATGATGGCCCTAACTTTCTTCGCCAACGGGGGCTCCTTCAGATGTTCTCATGTTTGGTTTTCGCTTGGGATTCAGCCTGAGCCTGGGCTCGGGGCTTAAATAGACTTAGATACGCTCCACCTGGAGGAAATCGAGTTCCACGGGCGTTTCGCGCCCGAAGAAGGATACCATAACGCGGACCTTTCCCTTGCCTTCGTCCACGTCGTTGATGGAACCTATGAAGTCCACGAATGGGCCTTCGGTGATTCGCACGGTCTCCCCGCGCTCCAAACCGATATTCACGCGGGTGGGGTCCGAGTTCACCTGCTTTAGGATGTCCTCCATCTGTTTGTCTTCCAGAGGCACCGGTTTGGGCCGTTTGTCGTGCTCGTCTTCAGTGGAAACGAACCCGGTGACGCCGGGGGTGTTGCGGACTGCGTACCAGCTTTCGTCATCCATGGTCATTTGGACCAGGATGTAGCCGGGGAAAAGTTTTTTTCGTTCCGAACGCCGCTGGCCGTCCTTGAAGACCACTTCTTCTTCAGTGGGCACTAAGACCTCGTTGATGCGGTCCTGCATGTCCAGGCTCTGGATCCGCAGGCGGAGGTTCTTCTCCACCAGGTCTTCTTGCCCGGAGTAGGTGTGGACTATGTACCAGCGGGGACCTTGGGTTTCTTCGGTTTCCGACGGGTTTTTTGTAGTCATGATGCAACATCCGATGCTGGGTCAAGCAGAAATGAGCAGTGCCAAACGGCGGCCTTCGTTCCTGCTAATAAGCAGCTTATTGATGCGGGGCCCGGTTATCGATTCCCTAGAAAATCACCCGGGCAAATAATTCAGCGAAGATCCGGTCCAGTCCGCCCAAGAAGAACCCGGCTACGATGGCCAAAACGATGACCACCATGGTCAGCCGCGCGGTCTCTTCCCGGCTGGGCCAGACCGACTTCCGCAGTTCTTGGTAGGTTTCCTGCAGGAATACCACGGGTCCGACACGCCCGCCACCGGCGGGGGCGACGATTCTTGAACTGCGCGTTGATGCCCTAGCCATCGGGGGTTACCTCACTTCGCGGTGGGTCTTGTGAGTACGGCACCGGGAGCAATACTTACGCAACTCCAACCGGTTGGGGTCGTTCCGCCGGTTCTTCATCGTAGTGTAATTACGCTCCCGGCAGTCGCCGCATTGCAGGGTGATGATCTGCCGGACGTCGGCGGTTTTTCTGGCCATGACTTATGACACCACCTTGGTGATTACTCCGGAGCCTACGGTCCGTCCGCCTTCACGGATGGCGAAGCGCATCTGCTCTTCGATGGGCACCGGGCTCATCAATTCAATCGTCATCTTAACGTTGTCCCCAGGCATGACCATCTCAACGCCCTCGGGCAAGGTGCACTCGCCGGTGATGTCGCTGGTCCGGATATAGAACTGGGGCTTGTAGCCGGAGAAGAACGGCGTGTGCCGCCCGCCTTCGTCGCGGCTCAAGATGTAGACCTCGGCTTCGGCCTTGGTATAGGGTTTCATCGTTCCCGGAGCCACCAGCACCTGCCCGCGCTCCACCTCGTCCCGGTCGACGCCACGGAGCAAGATACCTACGGCGTCGCCTGCTTGGGTGACGTCCAGGTTCTTGTGGAACATCTCCAGGCCGGTGGCCACGGTCTCACGGATGTCGCCCCAGCGAATGATCTCGACGGGAGAACCCACTTTCAGTGTTCCCCGCTCGACTCTGCCGGTGACCACGGTGCCGCGG
Source organism: Chloroflexota bacterium (assembly GCA_022562475.1). Classification (GTDB taxonomy): domain Bacteria; phylum Chloroflexota; class Dehalococcoidia; order Lucifugimonadales; family UBA3495; genus UBA9611. The sequence goes on from JADFPD010000059.1 coordinate 17,023, forward strand.
CCCTTGATGCCGAACACATCTTCGATGGGCATCAAGAACGGCCGGTCGATTATGCGCTCGGGCATGGGGATGTACTCGTCCATGGTCTTGACCAATTCAAGGACCTGATTGACGGCCTCTTCGTCGCCTTCCAGGGCCTTCAGGCCGCTGACGCGGACGATGGGCGTGTCGTCTCCGGGGAAGTCGTAGCGGTTCAAGAGGTCGCGGACCTCAAGTTCCACCAGCTCCAAAAGCTCTTCGTCGTCCATCAAGTCGACCTTATTCAGGGCCACGACGATGCTGGGCACCTCAACCTGACGGGCCAGGAGGATGTGCTCACGGGTCTGGGGCATGGGGCCGTCAGGGGCGCTCACCACCAAGACCGCGCCGTCCATCTGGGCCGCGCCGGTGATCATGTTCTTGATATAGTCGGCGTGACCCGGACAGTCCACGTGGGCATAGTGCCGGGTTTCAGATTCATATTCCACGTGGGCGATGGCGATAGTCACGCCGCGGGCCTTTTCCTCCGGGGCGTTGTCGATGCTGTCCATGTCCAGGTATTTGGCCAGACCTTTTTCAGCCAACACTTTGGTGATGGCAGAGGTCAAAGTAGTTTTTCCATGGTCCACGTGGCCGATCGTGCCTACGTTTACATGTTCCTTGGTCCGGTCGAATTGCTGCTTAGCCATCTTTTAGGTGTCCTCCCTAATACTCTTACTCAGGCCCGGCAATTCGGGCCGATTTTTAACTGGAGCCCAGAGGCGGGATTGAACCGCCGACCCCGTTCTTACCAAGAACGTGCTCTACCGCTGAGCTATCTGGGCTGATAGATTAACGGCTGGCTGTTGTCCTAGATCTTCCTAATTTTATCCGTTTCAACTGTCCGGGCCCAGGTCCGGCGGCGGTCGATATTGGTGGAGGGGGCAGGATTCGAACCTGCGAAGCCCTTCCGGACGCCAGATTTACAGTCTGGTGGCTTTAACCACTCACCCACCCCTCCAGGCATGGGAATCTTCGCATATTTACCGGTATCGGTGCAATCGAGGGTGCTGGCGTGGGTGATCTATGGATTGACCCCGGTCTCGCCTTGCCTCACTCCGCTGGACATCGTGCCAACTGGCCTGATTTTTAAAAGCCCCAGAGGGGATTCGAACCCCTAACCTGTCAATTACAAATCGACTGCGCTGCCATTGCGCCACCGGGGCATCGAAGCTCCTGGTTCCGGGCTCGGCAATCATCTGCCTGACACTAAAAAATAGCCCCGCATTCGTGGGGCCATTTCGTAACCAGGGACCACAATAATTATATAAATTTGCCCGGAGAAAGTCAATCGATTTCACGCCCAGAGTTGACGAATTTCGGCGGGCGTCACCAACAGGCCCTTCATCTTGACGGCGCGAGTGCCGTAATCTACACTTCCGGGCACGGCCCGGCCGCCTGTTCTATCCCGTCATTGGGCACGAAATACCTCGAATCAAGCGCCGAATATAGGCCAAAGGCGCCGCCGCCCGATAAAAGTGCCGGCGGCGCGGACCAGATGGACGTATTGGACCTTAGGAAATACATCAGAGATGTGCCCGATTTTCCGGAGCCGGGTATACTTTTCAAAGACATCACCCCGCTATTGGGCGACGCCAAGGCCTTCGATTACACCATCGCTAAATTAGTGGAGCGTTATAAAGACTCCGATATAGATGCCATCGTTCCCATCGAGTCACGGGGTTTTCTGTTCGGCGCGCCCCTGGCCCGTGAACTGGGCAAAGCCATCGTGCCGGTGCGCAAACCGGGCAAACTGCCCGCCGCCACCCATTCTGTGGACTACGGGTTGGAATACGGCACAAACACCATGGAGATCCACGCCGATGGCCTGCGGAAGGGCCAAAAGGTCCTGATCGTGGACGATTTGCTAGCCACGGGCGGCACATTGGCCGCCACCGCCCGGCTGGTGGAGATGGCGGGCGGCGTCGTATCCGAGATCGCCGTGATCATAGAGTTGACGTTCCTGGACGGCCGTAAAAACCTGGACGGTTACGACATCTACTCGATGATTCAGTATTGAACCGCCGGACCGCATCCCACCACTCCGGCAACGAACCGCGGACCAATATCAATTCGCATCCGGTTCCATCGACCAAAGGAGCAATCCATGGCCAATCAGATCAAAGTAGGCAACGTTGAGATCTCATTCGTTCTGGATATGCTTCCGCCGCCCCGGGACCCGACCATGATGTTTCCAACGACCGACGCCCACGACTGGGAGCCGTACCACGACGCTTTGGAAGACTGCCAGTTACAGCTCTACTACGGACATTTTTACCTGCGCAGCCAGGGCCAGACCATCATGGTGGACACCGGCATGGGCCCCGGACCCCATCCCAGCCGCGACAACCGCACCGGGGACATGCTGAACCAGCTAAAGATCTCCGGAGTAAACCCCGAGGACGTGGACATCGTCCTCATGACCCACATGCACATCGACCACGTCGGCTGGAACGTTGATTACACCAGCGGCGAGCCCAAGCCCTACTTCCCCAACGCCCGCTATCTGGCGCCCCGGTTGGACTGGGAGCACTTCCTCAAGCCGGAGTTCGCGGCCAACGCCCCCTGGGTGGCCCATAGCGTGATACCTTTGGAGGGCATGGGGCTATTAGACCTGATCGATGATGGGCACGTGGTCAATGACGAGATCACGGCCATCTCCACCCCGGGCCATACTCCGGGGCACATGGTCTTCAACATCACCTCTCAGGGCGAGAAGGCCATGGTGGTGGGCGACCTGCTGCACAGCAAGGTGCAGGTGGAACGGCCCGAATGGACCGCCGGGGTCGATACCGACAAAGAAGCCAGCCGCAGCAACCGCATCATGATACTGGACCGGGCCGAATCGGAAGACATCATCATCGCCGCCGGTCATTTCCATCCAGACGATCACATCGGCAAGGTGGTCCGGATGGAAGGCAAGCGGTACTGGCAGGTAATTAAGTAGCTGTCAGCTTTCAGCCGTCAGCGCTGAATCTGGAGCAATTGTGAGCCCGGAAGAACAACAAAAAGACGATTCGCGAGAGGTCGCCAAAGACCTGGACCAAGCTGCCTTGGATTTCCGGCTGCGTTACTACGGTCCGGACAACAACCCGGTGCCGCCGGCGGCGATGGCCGAGCTGGCGCCTGAGGTCATGCGCCTGGTGGACTCGGTTATCTACGGCGAGATCTACAACAGACCTGCCGTGGACCTGAAGACACGCAGCCTCTGCACCATCGCGGCGTTGGTGGTGTTGGGTCACAGTCCACAGATGATCAAGCGTCACATCTCAGGGGCTCTGCACATCGGCGTCACCCGCGAAGAGAGTTCAGAAATTATCGCCCAGATGGTTTTCT
>JADFPD010000146.1 GCA_022562475.1 Chloroflexota bacterium
CTCCCCGTCTCTTACGGCCTCGGCAAAGACCCCGGCCCGGCTGCCGCATTCGTCGGGGAAGGGGCTTCTTTTTTCACCAGGTATGCGCATTTACCGTCCGCGTTGCGGTTTACCAGCCGATGGCGTAGCCGTCCCGTCTTGGGTCCGCGGCGCCGTGGAGCGTACCGGATTCGGGGTCCACTTGGATCATCATCTCGCTGCCTTGGGCGCCCCAATCTGGCATCATGTTCAGTTGATGGCCGCGGCTTTCGAGCGCCTGACGGACATCGGTTCCGAACCTGGACTCCATGTACAGCAGATTATCACAGACATGGGGCACGTTGGACTCGGTGGGACTGTGGGAATTCCGCCAGCGGGGGGCTTCCACTGCCTCGGCCACGGTCATGCCGAAGTCGATAAGATGGGTGATGACCTGCATGTTGGTCTGGACCTGGGTGTCGGCGCCGGGTGTGCCGCAGACAAGCATCAAGCCGCCGTTGCCCGAAGATTTTCCCACCTCGGGCTTTCCCAACGAAGCCGGGCCGTCGCCCTTGAAGACCATCACCGGGTTCATGGTGTGGCGCACCCGTTTGCCGGGTTGGAGGCAGTCCACGTGTGCCGGGTCCAGATGCCAGTAGGTCATTCGGTTGTTGAGCAGGATGCCGGTATTTCCGGCAACGATGCTGGAGCCAAGCGAACTCTGGATGCTCTGTAATTGACACACCGCATTGCCCCAACGGTCAACGATCACGAAACAGGTGGTGTCCTCTTCCTGTACCGCGCCGGCGGTTACCCGGCCTGCGCCGCCGGAGCCGCCCTGGAACGCCCAAGGGTCTCCGTGGGTTGGGTCGGCCGCCCGGTCTGGGTCGATGAGCTTGACCCGCTCCCGCGCGTACTCCTTGGATATCAGGCCCAACGTGGGGACGTCGGTGTGGTCCGGGTCGGCCATGTAGGCCTCCCGGTCGATGAATGCCAGTTTCTTGGCTTCCACCATCATATGGATGCTCTCGGCGGTGCTGCAGCCCAGCGACTGGAGATCGAACTGCTCCACCATGTTCAGTTCCTGGAGTAGAACATGGCCGCTGGAGTTGGGCGGGGCTTCATAGACCGTGTGGCCTTTGTAGGTGGTGGAGATGGGTTCTTCCCACCGGGAACGGCAATCCGCCAGGTCTGTCATGGACAGCAGACCGCCTTGCTCCTGGCAGAACTTGACCATCGTTTCAGCGATCTCCCCCTGGTAGAACACGTCCCGGCCGCCGTCGGCGATGGCGTGAAAAGTCTTGGCTAGGTCCTTTTGGTAAAGCACCTCCCCCGGCGCCGGCGGCTTGCCGCCCGGGGCGAAGATCGCCTGGGAAGTTGGGAATTCCTGGACCAGCGAATCGCTGGCGATGACCTTCGACAGCACGTGAGACACCGGGAACCCGTTTTCCGCCAAGTCGATGGCGGCCGAGAACAGTTCGGACAATTTAAGTGTGGCGTATTTCTCGTGGGCCGCCAGCCAGCCGTCCAAGAGTCCCGGCACCGAGACCGACAGGACCCCCTTTTGGGGGATGCCGTCCGCCTGATAGCGGGCCAGGTCGGCGGCATAGGGGGCGGCGCCGGTGGCGTTGCAGATGTCGATCTTGTTCTGCGCCTTGCTGTAAATCATGATGTAGCCGTCGCCGCCGATGCCCGACATATTTGGCTCAACCACGTTCAAAGCGGCGGCGGTGGCGATGGCGGCGTCAACGGCGTTCCCGCCTTTTTGCAGGATGGTCATCCCGGCCTGGGCGGCCAAAGGCTGCCCGGCGCAAACCATCCCGTTCCGTCCCATAACCACTGGGCGGTTGGACTCAAAATTAACGCCATGAGGTGACTGCGCCATGTTGGTCTCCTAGAAGGGTTCCCGCCCCAGAATTGAGGGAAGGCTAAAGTGAGAGTGGTTTTCAACTTTTGGCTGATCAGGCTGGAAATATGCTTCGTCAATGAGTAGGCGTCAAGAAAAGAGGGTCAGATCGGCGTAACCGGTCTACCAATACAAATGGGCCTCACTAATGTGAGGCCCATCCGATTCAACTTGTTGTGTTAGCCCTCGTTTAGTGACCGCCGCACCCGCCGCCGCCACATCCGCACCCGCCACCACCGCCACCACCGCCGCTGCCACATCCGCACCCGCTGCCGCAGCCCCCGGCGCTGGAGAACATGGGGTTGTTGATCACAAAACCCACCTGTCCGCCCAGGTTCTCGACGTAATCGATGGTCGCATCTTCCAAGAAGGGCGCACTATCCGAGTCCATGAGGAATCTAACTCCCTCCATGGACAGGACCGTGTCGTCGGCTTGGGACTCGTTTTCCATGGTCAGCATGTATTGAAGGCCGCCTGTCTCGGCAGGTATGGCTACTACCCGCAGCGACCCGGTGGTTTCACCCTGTTCTTCCATGACTTCCTTGAGCTTCTCGATGGCGAGGGTCGTAACTTCCATTGCCTGTTCTCCTTAGGGAGCCTATCCGGGGAAGATTATCCGGCGGAATCTACCGCCAAAACTGTATGTATTAAAACTATCACAGACGGAAATACCAAGTCAACGCCAGGGAGCGCCTGGCAGGACCACTCTGTTCTGGCGTACCCGGCACGGAACTCCGATAGCCTATACAACGCAACTGCGGTCCGATGTCAGACCTGTGTTGACACCCTGGAAAGCGCGTTTCTACACTCAATTTCAGCGTGTTGGAACGTCCACCAGAACGGTGGCGGCCCGGCCCGGTTCAACAACATAAATACGCGGAATTACCCAGAGGGACAGACCCCGTGCGGTCTGTCCCTCTTTCATATGAAGGGACCAGAGAATCGCCGATGCAATCTGAAAAGGTCCAAGGAGTGAAAATGCCGATTAGCGCCCAGGAATCCGGGCAGGAACGCCGCCTCTTGCTGGAATCGCTGCAAGCCTTCAGCCGCGGCGACGGTGAAGCGCCGATGATTACCAAATGGACCGTCGCAACTGATTCTGGCGTGGGCCTCAGCGGTGAGTGTCCACTGAAGGAATTTCACCAGAATGGTCCTTCGGATGAATCCCAGAACCAGGCGATCACCTTCGTCCTATCAACCGATGATGTTGACCGGCATGGAGATGTCATCTCCACCGACGGCTGGGTGTTGGACGCCTACCGCGAGAACCCAGTCTTGCTTTGGGCCCACGACTACCGCCACCCGGCCATCGGGCGGGCGAAGAAAATGTGGACGGAACCCCACCGGCTGCTGGCCAACATAGAGTTCGCGCCCACGGAATTCGCCCAAGAGATCGCATCTCTTTACCGCTCGGGGTTCCAGTGGGGCGTCTCAGTGGGATTCAAGCCCATACGCTACGAAGAAAGAAGGGACGAAAAGACCGGGGCTTTCTTAGGTCTCCGGTTCCTGGAACAGGAATTATTGGAGGTTAGCGCCGTTCCGGTTCCCGCCAACCGCAACGCCCTCCGCCGCTCTGACCACCCGGACCTTCATTCGTTAACCGCCCTATGGCCGGTGCTGGCGTCCCAAGTCGATGAACTTGCCAAGCTTGCCGGCGAGATCGCCGACACGGTGGCCGAACTGGAAAACATCGCCAAAGGAGCGCCACCGGCGGACCCAGCGCCGGACCTAGTGTCAGATATTATCTCAGCCCTCCGTACCGGCAGGAATTGACCACGCCCGCCGCCGGACCGCCGCCCGGGACCGGCATTTAGCCGGGAAAAACCATTGCGCATCGACCTACCCATCAACTAGCTGAACCAAGGAGTTGAATATGACTATCGCGGCACAAGACTTGGAACTGATCAAAAAAGAGTTGTCCGGGATCCGGGAGTTCTATGACGCCCGGATAGACTCGGAGATCCCTCCATTAAAGGAGGAGATGGACCGCATCTCGGGCCAATTGACGAAGGTGCAGGAGTTGTGGCGGGACGGCGAGAAAAGGGCCCTGCTCTCGCGATTCGACGGCAGCGACCGGGCAAGAGTGGCCTTCGGAAAATACGCCGGGCTGGACCACTTGGACATGGCCTGTGTCCGCAGCCTTCTGACCGCCCAGTTGCGGGAACCGTCCGGGGTCAACCCGCGGATGCTGGAGGACTGGCAGTCAAACTTGAAGGCGGCAATGGACTCCACCACCTCAGGCGTCGGGGACGAATTGGTGGACACCCAGGAGGCCCGCGCGCTGTGGGACGATGTCAACCTGGAGACCTCGGTGGCGCCCCTGTTCAACACGGTGCAGATGCCGAGCAACCCCTTCCAGATCCCGCTCCAACTGGGCGACGTGAATTGGTACCCCGGAGTGGAGAACGTGGCCACCAAGAGCACCGGTCTCACCACCGCCCGGCAGACGCTGACCGCCTACGAATTGGTGGCCGAAATCCCTTGGTCCTACGATCTGGACGAGGACTCGGTGATCGCGATGATGGAAGAGCTGCGCCGCAGCCTGATGCGGAACGCCCGGGAGGTCATTGACGACGTGATCTTGAACGGCGACACCACGGCCACCAACAACATCAACGCCGACGGCGCCACCATCGCCAACACCGACGCCGGCAAGGGCCAGTGGCTCCTGGGATTCGACGGCCTATTGCACCTGCCGTTGATCGACAACACCAGCCAAGCCACCGATCACAATGCCGCCGTCTCCGATGACATGTTCAACGAGGTCCGGTCCAAGTTGGGCAGGTATGGCGTGCGGCCTTCGGAGACCGTCTACGTCACCGACGTAAACACCTTTATCAGGGCCCTCAGTGTGTCCAATTTCCGCACCCTGGACAAGTTCGGGCCCCAGGCAACCCTTCTAACCGGCCAATTGGGCGCGGTGGAAGGCATCCCGGTGATCGTTTCGGAGCAGATGGCTCTGGCCGACACCGACGGAAAGGTGACCGACGCCGGCAACGGCGTCAACACCGGGCGGCTGCTGATTGTGAACCGCTCACAGTGGCGAGTTGGCTTCAAGCGCGAGTTGACTATCGAGACCGTGCGCGACGCGCAGAAGCGGCAGAACATCATGGTGGTCAGCTTCAGGATCGGGCTGCAAGAACGCACCGGCAGCCGATCGACCGCCACCCACACCGCCCTGCACTACGACATAACCGGCGTCTAAGCGGGCGGGCGGCGCAGCCGCTATTACATCGGGCCATGTCTTGATTCAATCATGGCCCATGGGCCGCGCACTGCGGCTAGCTCAAAGCAGTCCGAATTCGGACACATTACAGCCCAAAAATAGAGAGGAGATATGACAACTATCAGTCAGAAGGACCCGGTGCCTGAGGCCGTTAAGAACATGATTCCGCCCGACCAAAGCGGCGTCGTCTACGTCGCAAAACGCTACATCGTGGATGCCCTGGCCTCCGGCAACGCCAACGCCTTCGCCTTCGCGGTCCAGAACCCTGAAGGGGTCGATTGCATTGTGACCAACGTAATCGTGGACATCACCACGGCCGGGGGCACAGCGTCTTCGGTCCTGGACGTCGACGTGGCCGCTGACGCCACCAGCACCGGCGACAGCATCATCGACGGCCTAGACCTCAACGCAACCGGCGTTGCCGACAGGCACGATGATGCCGGGACCAATGGCGGGGAGGCCCTCAAATGGGACAAGAACGGCGGGACCAACGACTACGTGACCGGCAAGATCTTGGCACAGAACGCTGCCAGCCTGGTGGGCACGGTCATCATCGAGTACGTGCCGCTGTCCTAAAGGTCCGGGCCCCGGTGACCAACAACGCCAAAGCCCGATTCCACTGGAGAAGATAGGTTGACCATCTTCAGGCTAAGCACCCTGATATGCCACTTCGCTAGCCCTCGCACCTCCAACACCGAGGGGATGCGGTCCAAGCATTGGTCATCCGGGAATTGGGCTTTGGTGACCTT